>CANSOY010000112.1 GCA_947648765.1 uncultured Clostridium sp. | reverse complement strand
ATGATTTATTCAAAAGAAGTAGAAGAAATGTGTACAGTAGCAAAAGGAGTAGACCATGGACCAGCACCAATTCCAGAAGAAGGAAAATGGGTAAAAGCAAAAGAAATTAAAGATATTTCAGGCTTAACACACGGAATTGGATGGTGTGCACCACAACAAGGAGCATGCAAATTAACCCTAAATATCAAAGAAGGGATTATTGAAGAAGCCTTAGTGGAAACGATTGGCTGTTCTGGAATGACACACTCTGCAGCAATGGCAGGTGAAATTTTAGTCGGAAAAACCATTCTAGAAGCATTGAATACAGACTTAGTTTGTGATGCCATCAATACAGCTATGCGTGAACTATTCTTACAAATTGTTTATGGTAGAAGCCAATCTGCATTTTCAGAAGGGGGACTTCCAGTGGGGGCAGGACTAGAAGATTTAGGAAAAGGACATAGAAGTCAAGTGGGAACCATTTATTCTACCAAGGTAAAAGGACCTCGTTATCTAGAACTTGCAGAAGGATACATAGTAGAACTTGGTTTAGACAAAGACAACCAAATTATTGGTTACAAATATGTTAATTTAGGCAAAATGATGGAAAATATCAAAGCAGGAATTGAGCCTCTTGAGGCAATTGAAAAAGCAAGTGGAAAATATGGACGCTTTGACGAAGCCGTTAAGAAAATTGATCCACGTAAAGAGTAAGAAAGAGGAGGGAAAAAATATGGCAGTAACATTTGAAAGTTATGAAAGAAGAATTGATCAAATTAAACCAGTAATGGAGAAATATGGAATAAACAGTTTTGAAGATGCATTAGAAATTTGTAAAGCAAAAGGCTTCAATCCTTATGATATTGTAAAAGGAGTTCAAACCATTTGTTTTGAAAATGCTTGTTGGGCATATACCCTAGGAGCAGCAATTGCAATTAAAAAAGGTTGTACCGAAGCAGCAGATGCAGCAAAAGCAATCGGAGAAGGCTTACAAGCATTTTGTATTCCAGGTTCTGTTGCAGATGACCGTAAAGTTGGATTAGGACATGGAAATTTAGCATCAATGCTACTTAGTGAAGAAACAAAATGTTTTGCTTTCTTAGCAGGACACGAGAGTTTTGCAGCAGCAGAAGGTGCAATTGGAATTGCGAAATCTGCGAATAAAGTTCGTAAAGAGCCATTAAGAGTTATCTTAAATGGACTTGGAAAAGACGCAGCACAAGTGATTTCAAGAATTAACGGATTTACTTATGTAAAAACAGATTTTGATTTCTTTACGGGAAAAGTAAAGGTTGTAGAAGAAATTGCATACTCGGACGGAGAAAGAAGCAAAGTAAGATGCTATGGTGCAAATGATGTTCGTGAAGGTGTTGCAATTATGCACTTAGAGGGTGTTGATGTATCGATTACCGGTAACTCAACCAACCCAACAAGATTTCAACATCCAGTTGCAGGTACATACAAGAAAGAATGTATTGAACTTGGTAAAAAATATTTTTCTGTTGCTTCTGGTGGTGGAACAGGAAGAACCCTACACCCAGATAATATGGCAGCAGGACCTGCTTCTTATGGTATGACCGATACCATGGGAAGAATGCACTCAGATGCACAATTTGCAGGGTCATCTTCTGTACCAGCTCACGTTGAAATGATGGGGTTAATTGGTATGGGAAACAACCCAATGGTAGGGGCTACAGTGGCTGTAGCAGTTGCTTGCGAAGAAGCAATGAAATAAAGAAGAAAAAAGACCGTAGGGTCTTTTTTTCTTGCATTGTAATAAGATTTAGCATATAATAGCGAAAAAAGGAGGAATAAAACTCATGGAAAATAGATACCAATTAACATTAGAACAAAATCTGTTTTTAGCCAAAAGAAATTTGGTAGATAATATTTATGCCAATGCAAGAATGGAAGGTCTTAATGTAACCTTTCCACAAACAAAAACCATATTAGAAGGAGTGAATGTTCCTCAATTAAAAGTAGATGAAATACAATGTATCTTAAACTTACGAGATGCGTGGAACTATACCATAACCCATATCAAAGAGCCATTTAATTTAGAATTTATCTGCAAAGTAAATGAATTTGTTGCACGTAATGAAAGTCTTGCGTGGGGGAATTTGCGTAACCGGAAATGTACAGATAACTGGAACAAATTACATACCAGAAATTCCAAAACAAGAAAAAGTAGAAGAAAAATTACAAGAGATTTTGGAAATTTCAAATACAACGCAAAGAGCAATCGAATATATGCTATATGGAATGAGAGCACAACTATTTTGGGATGGCAATAAACGAACTAGCACTATTTGTGCGAATAAAATTATGATTGAAAATGGAGCGGGAATTATAAAAGTACCAGACAGCAAATTAGAGGAATTTAACAGATTATTATCTGAATTCTATACGACCAATGATACAGAAAAAATAAAGGAATTTATTTATGAAAACTGTATTGATGGCATAACCTTTGAAAATTAGAAAGGAAACGGAAATGAAAATCTATGTAACACACTCAAACCAGTGGGAGTATGTCCAAAAGTTATATCAACCGTTGAAACAAAGTAGGTTGGAAAAAGAACATGAAATCTATTATCCACACGATGAAGTACATAAAAATCAACATTCTAAAGAAACGAT
>CANSOY010000111.1 GCA_947648765.1 uncultured Clostridium sp. | reverse complement strand
GGTTTCATGGTTGGGAATAGTAGGACATCACGGATTGATGCTGCATCGGTTAATAGCATAATTAAACGGTCAATTCCAATACCAATTCCACCAGTTGGAGGCATACCATATTCCAAAGCCATAACAAAGTCTTCGTCCATCATTCCTGCTTCGTCATCTCCTGCCTCTCTTGCCTCTACTTGTTTCTTAAATCTCTCATATTGGTCGATTGGGTCATTTAACTCAGAGAACGCATTTCCATATTCTCTTCCACCAATAAATAGTTCAAATCTTTCGGTTAGTCTTGGGTCTACTTTGCTTCTCTTTGCTAGCGGTGAAATTTCTACTGGATATTCATAAATGAAAGTAGGTTGAATTAGTGTTTTTTCTACATATTCGTCAAAGAATAGAGCGATTACATCTCCTCTTGTTTCTTTGATTGGATCAACTTCTAATCCTCTTTCCTTTGCTAATTTTACAGCCTCTTCGTCTGTTTCAATTGTATTAAAATCTACACCCGTTACTTCTTTGATGGAGTCAATCATAGTAACTCTTCTCCATGCTGGTGTTAAATCAATATCTGTGCCTTGGTAGTTAATTTTCATGGTACCAACAACTTCTTGTGCACATCTGGTAAAGATTTCTTCGCAAATATCCATCATATCGTGGTAATCTTGGTATGCTGCATAAAATTCAATCGTTGTAAATTCTGGGTTATGACGGATATCCATTCCTTCGTTACGGAATATTCTTCCGATTTCATATACTTTCTCATAACCACCAACAATCAATCTCTTTAGATTTAATTCGGTCGCAATTCTTAGGTACATATCAATATCCAATGCGTTGTGATGAGTAACAAATGGTTTTGCTGTTGCTCCACCAGAAATGGTATTTAGAACTGGTGTTTCCACCTCCAAATATCCTTTTTCGTCTAAGATACTACGAATTTTGCTAATAATTTTAGAACGAATAATGAAAGTATCTCGTACTTCTGGGTTCATAATTAAATCTACATATCTTTGACGATAACGCAAATCCGTATCTTTTAGTCCATGATATTTCTCTGGTAATGGTCTTAAAGATTTTGAAAGTAGCGTAACTTCTTTTGCATGGATTGAAATTTCGCCTGTTTTGGTTTTGAAAACAAATCCAGTAATTCCAATAATATCTCCAATATCGTCTTCCTTGAATTGTTGGTAACTTTCTTCTCCTAATTCGTTAATGCTTACATAACTTTGGATTTTTCCTTCTCCATCTTGAATATGGCAGAAAGATGCTTTTCCCATAATTCTCTTTGCCATAATTCTTCCAGCAACGGTTACATCTTTTCCTTCTAATTCTTCATAATTATCTATAATTTGTTTACTGGTATGTGTTTTATTAAATTTGGTTATTTCAAAAGGATTTTTTCCTTCGGCTTGTAGTTTCTCCAATTTCTCTCTACGAACCTTCATAAGTTGGTTCACATCTTGTTCTACAACTTCTTCATTTACGTTGTTTTGGTTTTCTGACATACTATCGTCCCCTTACTTAATATATTTTTTACATAAAGATTATATATGAAAAATGTGATAAAGTAAACCTCTTGTCCGAAAAAGAACAAGAAAAACAGCAAAAAGCAACAGAAAAGACCCTAAAAAGAGCCTTTTCTAGTCTATTATTCAACTAAAGTTATTCTTGCTTTTCCATTACCACTATTTTGTCCAGTAGTAGTAGAGCCATTTTGTACTCCACCAATATATCCTGATCCACCACCACCATTACCTCCCCCATAAGAACCACTCTGAGCTCCAGAACCTCCTCCAAACCATCCACCGCCGCCTCCGCCTGTAACATACCCCCACGTTGCGGAGTTACCTCCCTTCCCAAATGTCCCTTTGCCAGCACCAGAGCCCCCTTCAGTAGACGTACCTCCCGTTCCGCCACCAGATCCTGAAGCATTGCCGCCAGGACTTCCTCCTCCACCGCCTCCCGTTCCAGTAACATACACCCCTGTACCGCCTCCACCTCCCGCTACTATACAAATTCTATTCCTTCTATTACTCAAACTTGACAAAGCTCCAGTCTCGTAGGCAAAATGAGTTGCACCACCACCTCCTCCGCTTTTCGAAACCCCGTTGATGTCTCCTGAACCAGTACTAAAGGCTGCACCATCACCACCACCATTAAATCCTCCAACTCCTCCATCAGAGCCAACCCCTCCAACATAACAAAATAATGTAATTGTAGCGTCTAAACCCACATAACCATTCGAATATCCGCCTAACCCTGGACTACCATGTTGATTATTTGAACCAATACCACCTTTTGCTCCCCATACTTCTAGTTTATATTTTCCTTCTTGTGGCACTATATAGGTTTGTGCACTTCCTGTATAACCAAAATCTGTTACAACTGGTTTTGTTGTTAATCCTAATGTTTTTTCACTTGTATTTCCTGCTTTATCTTTTGCTATTACTTTGAAGGTATATGCTGTTTTTTCTGTCAGTCCTGTATATTGGTATGTGCTTCCTGTTTGAACTGATTTACTGGTCGTTCCTATATAATATGTATATCCTCCACCTGTTGCTTGTCCACTTACACCAAAGTCGTTATTTACTACTTTGGTGTCAACTTTTGTTATTCCTGCATTTAAGTTTGTAAAACTTGTTATTGTTGGTGCTACTGTATCTCGTACATTTGTTGTTGTTCTTGTTACGGTTGGTCTTCCAGATTTATCACTTACTACTGCTTCTACTG
>CANSOY010000110.1 GCA_947648765.1 uncultured Clostridium sp. | reverse complement strand
AATCAGGGTTTCCTTAAAATTCTTTTTTCGTGTCTACTTTTTGTTGACAACTTCACTCTTTTTTGAGTATCCTTCCATTTTTTATTCTTCTACTGGAAACATCAATGATTTCATTAAAAATGCCCCAACTTCTTTCCAATTTTCTTCTAACTCCTTGGTGCAATTAAAGTTGATTACACGTAAACAGTCTTTATCTGAAAAGACCAACATATGATTATAGATGTCTGTATCTTCTGCTTTAGATACTAAGATTAGCTCTCCAATCGTTCTACCATCTTTTTTGTAGATATTTACTTTTTGAACATCGGAAATGGCTTGCATTTGTTCTTTGGTTGTTTTTACAAAATTTTCTATCTGTTCATTTTTTATTTTCGCTTCCGATAAACTAAGTGAAATGCTAACGGTTCCTCTTTCATTTGCAAATGCAAAGGTTGGAGGATTTTCCCCGTTATATTTTAGATTTAGCGTTTCTTCATCCATTTGCTCAAAACTAGTTGGCATTTTTAAGAAAAATCTACCATCATCAAAATTATAGTATTCGAGTTCAATTTTCTCGCCATCTTTGGTGGTAACTTCCATGGTTGCCATCTCTTCTGACATTTGTTTTAATTTTTCCGTTTCTTGATTAAAAATGGCTTGAACGATAAGCAATCCTGCCACGATTATAACTGTAATAACCGCTACTACAATTCCGATAATTACTTTTGTTTTCTTTTCCATATACTTCCCCCTATTACTTTTTTTCTTGGTTTGAAACAAAGACAAATTCACCATCTTGCATACGCATTTGTACAACATATTTTTCTGCCTCTGTTTCTGCTACTAAACGATGGTACTCAACTGCATAAATTCCAGTCGATGGATCGAAAGTTCCGTTATCACAAAAGATTGGTATAAAATTGGTGCTCGTTCTTGCTTGGTAATAGCTGTCGGTTTCTTCTAAATAGATACCAAGTTCGTCAACATCTTTCTGGATCTGAATTTCTATTCCCGTTTTTTGTTTGAGATAGGCTTCCATCTCTGTTCTTTTTAGTTTTAGAATACTATTATGTAGATAGGCTTGTGCCTGACTTTCTGAGAAAGGATTTTTACTATCTAATTGCTTTTTTCGGATTTTTTCCGTAACCTGCATTTTTTCGGTACTGCTAATCGTTGTTGTACCAACTGCTCCATTATATGGCACTTGGCTTACTTTTATTTCGGTTGGATTTTGGTATAAAATCGCTATCAATGGGTTATCTTTTGCCGTATTGAGCTGATCTGAAATCTTGTCAAGTTCTTCTACCGTTAAGTTTTGAATGCTTGGTGTTGGTTGTTGCTGAACGGGCTGTTGCTCTTGTTGTTCTTGCTTTGGTGGTTCCACCACATTTTCTTCTTGCTGTTGCGTTAGTCCTGCAATATACCAGATACTAAAAATAACGACAATCAACAGTACAACAACTGCTAACAATACTTTTCCAATTCTTTGTCTATTTTTTTCTTTCATACTTTTCTACCTCTCTTTTGTAAATCTTTTTCCTCTAATTTTCTGCCGTATAGGTATATTGAATACTCGTAATGACATCTTCTTCTACAATAAATTCAAGGTTTGTTTTTCCTTTGGTATACACATATTGGTTTCCTTGCTTGCCCGTTTCATTTCCATACACTTCTTTCATTTTTTCAAGCGTGTCTGTGATTTTTACTCCTTCTCGTGTTTGTACATTTTCATTTAAGAAATATATGGTGTAAATTCTTTCTTTTTCTCCATCTGGAAATGTAGTAATTTCATAGTTTAGATACGCATAGGTTCGATCTAGTCCCTCAAATGCACAACTTGCAATCTCGGAATAACTTTCTTCTTTCCCGAAAGCCTCTTTGTTAAATTCTTCTCCTAGGATTGCCTTTTTCTCTCCATCTGTAAATATATATCCCTCTTTTGCTGTTTCCGTTGTTTGTGATTTGCTTGGATTTGTTTTAGAACCATCTTGCAAAGTAACTGCAATTTCAATTCCTCCAATAATCACTAGTATAATGACAATTCCAATTAAAATTTTCTTTTTCATTCTTTCTTCCTCCTCTAAATTTTAGTTTCTTCGATTGCTTGTTCATATTGTTTTAACTTTTCTTTATACGCATTTCTTATTTCTGGATTTTCTCGGTAATCCTCTAGTCCATATTCTTCTTTTAAGACTTTAGCAAAATATTTAGATAGTTTCGTTGCACCGTTCAAATTCAAGTGAAGTCCACCATCATAAGTATCAGTCGTATAGTCTATTCCAATTTCCTCTGCCACTTCTTTTAAGTTATAGTAGTCAAGGTCATGCTTTTGAGCAAAAGAAACAATTTGTTCATTATATTCCTCATACCAGTATGGATATAGACTTGGTGCTTTGATTAGCACAAATTCAATTCCGTTTTCCTTACACAAATTTGCCATTTTCTCTAGGTATGCCATTGTATTTTCTGGGAAATCATAGGAAGGTAAACGTTTCTTGGTTGGCAAACTTCCTGCTGGTTTCACATGTTGGTTAATTAAAAAGCCATTGTGTGTATTCTTTTTTTCCTTTGCGAAATAGGTAAAATCTTCACTAGTTAGTTGAGAAAACCTTGCATGATAGCGTAAAATCGGAAATACATAAGAGACAAAGTTTTCTTCTTCGGTCATAGAGGCTTGTATCATTTCCACCTTTTCTTTTGACCATTTCATTTTGTCCAATGTCAAGCGGTTATATGCTTCACTGACTGGTTCTCCATAGCGAAGAGCATTGACATTGAATACTACTACTTTGGGTTTTTCCTGTTTCA
>CANSOY010000109.1 GCA_947648765.1 uncultured Clostridium sp. | reverse complement strand
CTCAATCGTAGCATATACCTATGATGGAAATATGAGATTATCTACTTCAACAACATTAAATGTACAAAGAGATGCGTCAAGACCAATTATTACAATGTATAAAGGAGAACAAGTATTAGGACAAGGTTTCCAAATTACATTAAAAGCAGAAGACCATGCCTCAAACTTAGCAAATGGAGAAGAGGGAGAAGGAAAAGCAGGAAAAAGATATACCTATAGACATAAACTAGCACCAGATATGACCTATACAGATATAAAAAGTCAAACAGATACCCAATTATATAATAACCTAACGATTAGTAAGACTTATGATATGTATGTTATTGTAACAGATAATGCAGGAAATATGTCAGCAAGTGATGTAATTAGTAAACCAGCATTATGGGTAAGTAAGAATGAAGGAAGTATTGGAGAAACAGGAACACACGGAACCAGAACATATTACCAAGGAAATATAGATGTATCACTAACAGGACAAGATAGAAACAATGTAGATATTAAGAAAGTAACATATCAGATTACAGGAACAGCGACTGAAAATGGAACAATGGATGGAAATAGTTATAATAAAGGACAAGCATTACCAGGAAATGAGATAGAAGTAGTCCATAATGAAACAAAGACAATACCAGTAAGAGCAGATGGAAACTGGACAGTAGTTGTACGAAACTATAACAAAGAAAATGTAGTAGTCAGTACAAATACATTAGAGGTAACAAGAGATACAGTAAATCCAACATTAAATCCAATTGAAGTAGTAGGAACAGAAGGAGAAAAAGGATATTATCGAGAAGGAATAACTATCAATATATCAGGAGCAGTAGAAGATACATCCCTCAAAAAGATGGTATATAAAGTAACAGGAACAGCAACGACAAGTGGAAAAGTAGGAGATAGAAATGTAAGTGCTGGAAATGTAGATACAGGAGAAATCACGTTTAATAATAGTACAAGTTTTGATATAACAGCAGATGGAACATGGACAGTAGAAGCAGTAGTAAGTGATAAATCTGGAAGACCAACCGTAACAAGAACAACGACAAATGTACGAGATACAGTAGCACCTACAATAAAGAGTTATACAGGAGGAAAAGAGATAACATGGAATACAACAACAGGAAGTACAACGGTAACAGTAACAAATGATGACTTTGGAGTAAGCGGACAAGCAACAGGCGGAGGATACTATTATTATGAAGGAACAAGTGTGAAAGCACAACAAAGTAGCAACGCATACACATATACATATTCAACAATAGACAAAAATAAGTTGCCTAGCAAAGTAGTAGCAAAAGATAAAGCAGGAAATGAAAGTACGATTACATTAAATAAAATAACGCAAATCAATTTTCCATACAAAGGACAAGCACAATCTCTAACGTTAGCATCAGGAAAATATAAACTAGAAGTTTGGGGAGCACAAGGAGGAACGTATGAAGGTGGACTTGGAGGTAAAGGAGGTTACAGTGGGGGAACGAAGGAACTAGATTTTAGTGCAGCGGTTTCGGTGTATGTTGGTGGGGAGGGCTCGAGTCGTATGGGAGGATGGAATGGTGGCGGTGCACCATGGGGACGCGCAGGTGGCGGAGGAGGAGGGACGGATGTAAGGCAAGGTGAGGGAAGTTTGGCTAACCGCATCATTGTGGCCGGAGGAGGTGGCGGTGGTGCTCTAAACTCTTATGGGTCGACTGCTTATGGTGGTGCCGGTGGAGGCGTTGAGGGAGGCAATAGAAGTGGAGGCGATTACGGTTCCCCAGAAAGATCGGGGATGGGTGCGAGCCAAACTAATGGAGGCGCGGCTGGTACCTACAGTGGAAGTTCGCCGACGCCTGGCAGCCTTGGATACGGTGGTAATGGGGGGAGCTATAGCAATACTGCTTTCGGTGGCGGAGGAGGTGGCGGTGGGCTGTTTGGAGGAGGAGGCGGCGCAGTTTGCGGTTCGGGAGGTGGAGGTTCAGGCTACATTGGTGGTGCCACTAACGGGCAAACCATTGCAGGTAACAAATCCTTCCCAGCACCAGGTGGAGGAAAGGAAACAGGACACAGTGGAAATGGATATGCAAGAATAACATTAGTAGAATAAAATAGATATAGGAAAGGACTTCATACTTTTGGAGTTCTTTTCTTTTTTTACTGTTTTTTCCTTGTAAAATATTTGGAAAAATGATATGATAACATGGACTATGAGAAAGGATGGGATTGGATGGAAAAAAAGGAAATTTTTGACCAATTATCCAAGCAAATAAACCCAGAAAATATATTGCTAGATGAGCCAATGAGTAAACATACTAGTTTTCGTATTGGTGGACCAGCAGATATTTTTATTCGTGCCAAGTCAAAAGAAGAAATGAAATGTGTTCTTCAATTTGCAAAAGAAAAAAACATTTCCGTTACTGTGATGGGAAATGGAACGAATTTGTTAGTGAGAGATAAAGGAATTCGAGGAATTGTGATAAAACCAGAAATTCGTAAGATAGAAGTTTTGGATACAGAACTAATTGTAGGTGCAGGCAATACCTTAGCAGAAATTGCAAATGTTGCACTTGGAAAATCTCTTTCTGGTTTTGAGTTTGCAAGTGGTATTCCAGGAACGGTGGGAGGAGCTATCAAAATGAATGCTGGTGCCCACGGAAGAGAAATGAAGGATGTCGTTGTTTCGGTTACTTGCTTAACAGAAGACTTAGAAACGGTAACACTTCCTTTCGAAAAACTAGGTTTTGGATACCGAACAAGCAATTTCTTTTCCAAATATGCTTCTTGGATAGTATTAGAAGCAAAATTGAGACTAATTTGTGGAAATGAGACAGACATATCTGGTCTTA
>CANSOY010000108.1 GCA_947648765.1 uncultured Clostridium sp. | reverse complement strand
TGTGAACGGCTTTCAATCGCTAAATAATTGGCAACCGCTTCTTCAAACCTTCTAGTTCTACCATAAAATTTATTTCTTTCCGCATAATCTTCAAATTGTTCTTCTTTATGAACATCATCTAGTGGAAAGATTTCGCCATCACACGCTTCTATGATTTCTAGTTCTTCCGGATCTAAATCTCGGTAGATTGGTGGCACTCCCAAGAAAGATAATCCTACCATGTCCAATGGGTCAATTTCGTCTGCTTCTGGGAGAATGTCCTCATACGCTGGGCAAAAGGTTCTTAGTTGATATGTATTTCCAAGTCTTGTTCGCTTTCCATCCCTTTCTTGTATCCTTTCTACCAAAACCAAGTCTATTCTTTCTGATATGCGGGTAGTATGGCTATAGTATTGGGAACCATCTGGGCATTTCTGTTCAATAAGCAAATCTTCCTCTAGTCCATCTGCATTGTATGTACTAATGTCCGTTTCTACGCCTTTTTCATTATCTTGGTAGCGTATCCTTCTTAATTTGTTTGCTTCGCTGTCATAATAGTATTTCACACTTCCTAAGCAGTCCGATACTCCCTTGTTTTCAAAAATACTAATACTGCCATCAGCTTGTATCACAACAATCGAGCCAAGTAACCCAATGGCTTCTTGCGAAAATGCTTGCACATTTGCTCTTCTCATAAGGGTACTTAGTTTCCACAAAATTGACTCAAATCTTGGGTGGCTTGTAACTTGTGCGTCTAAGTTTGTTGTTCCTAAAAACTCTCGAATAAATTGTATATTTCTTACATTTTCTAACTTCTTATCACTGGAATCATTCATATTTCTTTATCCTCGCCAAAAATAACCTTACAAATTGTTTGATATTGTTCCTGAAAATTTTTCCTAGTTTGTTCACTTAAATCTTGATAATCTTTTTCAAAGTATTTTCTCATCCACTCTCGAACTTCCGATAATGGCACCTGATTTCTTGTATAAGCTGAATTAAATAGCATTGGGATATTCGCAAAATGTGCTAATATATCTGCATCCGCAACACATATTTCTTCGCTTGTTTTTGCATTTTTACTACTTCTATGATTGTACACACAGGCTAGCACTCGTTCCATTTTCTCAGATGGATATTGAAATTTAGTCAAGATTTCTCGTGCTATCTTCTCTCCGTTGATATGATGGTCTTTACGGTCCCCTACTTTTCGGATTAAAGCAATATCATGTAGGAGTGCCCCTAACTTTACAATCTCTAAATCCGCATTGTATTCTTTCGCAAGACGAATAGCCTCTCGATATACATATTGGATATGCTCTTTCCAAAAATCATAATGGTTTGCGTCATTTCTTTGATGAACTTCACTATCTTTTCTTACTTCTTTTTCCACAAGTTCAATAATATCCATACATTTCCCCTTTATAGTTCATATTCTTTTATCTCACAATTTTTAAGTCCTCTGTCTAAAAACATCCCATCACCAATTCCTTCAAAGTATGCGCTAAAGGCTTTGGATACACCACTATGGGCTACAATTAGGACACTATGGTATTCTTTTGTTTTCAATTCGTCTAAAAAGTCGTGCACTCTTTTGAAAAATGGTTGTACCCTTTCATTTGTACCATAGGTAACGGTCGAATCATAATTCCAATAATCTTCTCGGTCTGTTACCGTATATGGTTGTCCTGCAAGACTTTCTGGATTTCTCTCGCGAAGTCTTTCATCGGTTTGGATTGGAATATTTTTGCTGTTAATAATCTCTGCGGTATGTCTTGCTCGAATGAGCGGAGAGGAAATTATAATATCAAAGGAAATATCTTGTATTTTTTCTCTTAATTCTTTTGCTTGCTCTATTCCCTTTTCATTTAAGTCTTCTGTTTCGGTATTAAATATTTTTAGTGCATTGGTTGCTACTTCTCCATGCCTTACTATATATACTTTCATTCTTTCTCTCCTTTTTCAATCTTTTTAGATTATACCATATTTTCCCTCTAAATTGCAAAAAATTGCTAGATTTTACAAGCAAAAGAAGAACAAAACACAAAATGGGTTTGTTCTTCTTTGTATTCATTCCTTAATTATGACAGAAAATGGCACGAAGTTTGGTAAAAATCCTCGTAAAAAGAGAGATTTTGTATGGAATAACTGGTGCATCCTCTTCTGCTTTGTTTCCTTTATGTCTTCCTCTTAATTGTGCTTGTTGTCTTTGTTCATTCGTTGCCAACATTTGACCTAATTTTTCTTGTTGTACTTCGCTCGCGAAAAAATCTCGGAAAATGGTAACAAGCACAGCATTTGCCTCTCTTGAAATTGGTTGTTCATGTAAGCCTTTTGATGGGTCAAAATTGTATTGGTAACTCTTATCTCGATGGCTTTCATAGAAATCAATTTCTTCTTTTGGAATTTGGTCATATTCATTTCTTGGTAGAAATCTTAAAATTTCAAGCACTTCGGTATATGCTTTTTCATATGCAGTTGACATGAACTTTCTCTCCTTCTTCTGTTTTTTCTGGTTCTGCTGTTCTTCCTCTTGCTTCAATCGCTTGTCTTACTTCGCTTAAACTTGCATGGTTTTCTCCAATGGCTTGTTTCAATAAGTCTTCCATATGGAGTTCCGCACCTTTCATTTGCGCTTTTATTTGCAATCTGTCTTTAATACTCTCACTTACCATACGATAAAATTCTTGGTTTCCTTTATTGGCAAGTAGGATGGCGTCATCATAGAGAATTCCTTCTCTTCTATTGGTCGCAGCCATTTCTAAGACATAATCTCTTTTTCCATCTGTGGTATAGCCAGCTGGTAAATGTTGTGTATCATAGGTAAAATTGCCATTTGTATTTAGATAACTGAAAAATAAAT
>CANSOY010000107.1 GCA_947648765.1 uncultured Clostridium sp. | reverse complement strand
GACCAAATCATTGACTGTACAAACTTATCTATTATGCCAGGAATGATAGATATGCATTGCCACTTAAGAGAACCAGGATTCGAACAAAAAGAAACCATAGAAACAGGATCAAAAAGTGCTGTAAAGGGAGGATTTACCAGTATTTGCCCAATGCCAAATACAAAACCAACCCCAGATAGCACTATTATTATGCAAGAAATACAAGAAAAAGCAAAAAAAGTAGGACTATGTAATATATACCCATACGCAAGCGTAACCAAAGGAGAAAAAGGAGAAGAATTAGTCAACTTTGAAGAACTAAAAAAAGCAGGAGCCATTGCCTTCTCCGATGACGGAATGCCCGTAATAAACGCAAAAACAATGAGACAAGCCATGATTGAAGCCAACAAACAAGGAACATTTGTAGCCTCACACTGTGAAGAAAAAAGCGTAGCACAAGGAGCCATACAAGCAGGAAAAATAGCAGAACAATTAGGAGTAGAAGGAGTACTACCAGAAGCCGAAGAAATCATGGCAGCAAGAGAAATTGTACTTGCTGAAACGAACCACATTCGAGCACATATTTGTCATATCAGCACAAAAACCTCTGTGGACATGATACGAGACGCCAAAAAAAGAGGAGTCAAAATCACCTGTGAAACCTGTCCACACTATTATAGCTTCACAGTAGAAGAAGTACTACAATCTGGAGCAAATGCAAAAATGAACCCACCACTAAGAGAAGAAAAAGACAAACAAGCCATTATACAAGGACTAGCAGACGGAACCATAGATGCCATCATCACAGACCATGCACCACATACCGAAGAAGAAAAAGCAAAAGGACTTGCCACAGCACCAAACGGAATCATTGGATTCGAAACCGCCTTAGCAGCCAGCATAACCAATCTAGTAGCTACCAAGAAACTAGACGAATTAGACCTAGTAAGACTAATGTCCTACACTCCAGCAAAACTATTAGGACTAACAAAAAAAGGGCAAATCCAAGAAGGATACGATGCAGACCTAACCATATTCGACCCAAACATCGAATACATCTACACAAAAGAAAACATTGTATCCAAATCCAAAAACACCCCATTCATCGGAAAAAAACTAAAAGGACAAGTCGTATACACCATAGTAAACGGAAAAATCGTCTATCAAAAAAACTAAAAACAATAGAAAGGAATAAGCAAAACATGAAAAACGCAATTGACCAATTAATAGAAAAAATCAAACAAACCAACAATCCAACCGTCCTTGGACTAGACCCAAGATATCACATACTACCAACATGCCTAACAAGCAAATATCCACAAACCATAACAGGAGCATGCAAAGCCATACTAGAATTCAACCAAGAACTAATCAACGCAACCTATGACATCATACCAGCCGTAAAACCGCAAATCGCCTTTTATGAAATGTTTGGAGTAGAAGGAATACAAACCTTCCAAAAAACCTGTGAATACGCAAAACAAAAAGGAATGATCGTCATAGCAGACAGCAAAAGAGGAGACATAGGATCAACCGCAGAAGGATACTCCAGTGCCTTCTTAGGAAAAACCACCATTGGACAACAACAACACTCCATTTTCGATGTAGAATTCATAACCCTAAACCCATATCAAGGAATCGATGCCATAAAACCATTCCTAGAAGACGCCAAAAAATATGGAAAAGGAATGTTCATCCTACTAAAAACCTCCAACCCATCTTCCTCTGAAATCCAAGACCTAATCACAAACAAAGGAACCACAATCTATCAAGAAGTAGCAAAACTCGTTAACCAATGGGGGCAAGACCTAATAGGAGAAAACGGATACAGTGCAGTATCCGCAGTAGTAGGAGCAACCCAACCAATTCAACTACAAGAACTAAGACAAATCCTACCACACACCTACTTTCTAATCCCAGGATATGGAGCACAAGGAGGAAAAGCAAAAGACATCGCCCTAGGATTTGACTCAAAAGGACTAGGAGGAATCGTAAACGCATCAAGAAGCCTAATGTGTGCTTATCAAGCAGAAAACTGGAAACAACAATACACCCAAGAACAATTCGCACAAGCCACAAGACAAGAAGCCATTCGAATGAGAGACGAACTAAATCAAGCAATTCAAGAAAACATAAAAAAACAATAAAAAGGAGGAAAAAAGACATGAAAGTACACATCCAAGCCAAACTCATAAAAAAACAACAACTAAACCAAGACATCTATCAGTACAGTGTACAAGCAGAAGAAATAGCAAAACAAGCAAAACCAGGACAATTCTTAGAAATCCGTGTAACTGATCAAGTAGAACCATTTTTAAGAAGACCAATCAGTATCTATAACATCGAAAAAGAAACAGGAATTGTAGAATTCATCTTCCAAATCAAAGGAAAAGGAACCAAAATCTTAGCACAAAAACAAGAAGGAGAAACCATAGACCTATTAGGACCATTAGGATATGGAACCTTCAAAATCAAAAACTATAAAAACGTAGCCATACTAGGAGGTGGAATTGGAATCTTCCCATTATATGAACTAGCCAAACAACTAAAACAAACCACACAAGCAAACATCCACACATATTTAGGATTCAGAAGCAAAGAACACGTCATATTAGAAGAAAAATTCCAAGAAATATCCCATAAACTAACCATAACCACAGACGATGGAAGCTATGCCCAAAAAGGACTAGCCATCAACCAACTAAAACAAGACCTATTACAAACAAAACCAGACATCCTATTTGCCTGTGGACCACTACCCATGTTAAAAGCAATCCAACAACTAAGCCAAGAACAAAACATACCATGTCAACTATCCTTAGAAGAAAAAATGGGATGTGGGTTAGGCGTATGCGAAGGATGTGCAGTCAAAATCACCTCAGGAACAGAACCAAGATACGGCTACGTATGCAAAGAAGGACCAGTATTTTATGCCAATGAAGTA
>CANSOY010000106.1 GCA_947648765.1 uncultured Clostridium sp. | reverse complement strand
CTTCAAGTCTGCATATTCCTTCGGATTGAAGGGCTGTGTTAGCATGTTATCGCCTCCTAAAAGTTGTGATAAGTAATATTATACCATACTTTACATAAAAATACAAAACGTAGTACAAAAAGTTGGAATAGAACCTGTTTTCTTGCCTTTTTCTTAATTTTATGTTATCCTATAAAAAGAGGTTTTAGGAGGAAAAAAATGAAAATTGAGGAAAAAATAGAAAGTTTAATTACTTGGGGGCAAAAATATCCAAAAGTATCAGTAGTACGGAAAAGTTTCGGATGGCGTGTTAAGAGAATATGCGCAAACGCAGGAAGAATATGCAGCACTTGTGGCTGAATATGAAACCATGAAAAAATATTATGATTATATATGTGTTAGAAGAAGTAATGGTAAATTATCGGAAGAACTATGTACAAGATGTAAAGAAGGAAATGTAAGAGGTGTATTTGGCTATCCGACCGAAACAGGAGAACGAGCAAAAGCAATTGGAGTAACCGAAGAACAAATGGACCGTATTTTAAGTAATTATGGCACGTTTGAAAACTTTGTGGTACTTTATCGAAAGGGAGAAGTGAACCGAGAAGACATCGAATTAGCAGAATATATTCTGAAAAATGTAGTGGATATCGATTTTAGTCCACTTAGTTCAAACTATGATGCACTTTATTGTGATATATTCTTAATTCCATCCAGTTCTCGTAATATAAACTTGTATTCGAGCAAAAAATTAAAAGAGGCTATTCAAACCCTAACCCCACAAGAAAGAAGAGTAATAGAGGAAAGATATAGTCTGTCAACTGGGGAAAAATTAAAAATAGGCTATGAAGGAAATGGCGTTGCGTGGAGAAAAACGAAGACACTAGGAGACATTAGCGAAGAATTAAATGTAGGTAGGGAGAGAATTCGTCAAATTGAGGCAAAAGCATTAAGAAAATTAAGACATCCATCTCGAAAAATGACTTTCCAATACTATTATGAGGGAATGGCAGGAATGTATTGCATTGGAGAAGCGGAAATAGCGGCAACGGAGGAACTAATTGCCCGTCTTTATGCGGAAAATCTTCTATTGAGAAATCAAGATGCTTTTGTAGCAGCAAGTAGCAACATAAGTGCAGAGGTTTTAGAAGGAATAGAGGAACTTCGCTATCTTAACGAAGCTATTTTAGAAAGTAGGATACCAAGAAGAGAAATCGATTACCAAAAAGAATATGCTGCTCAAAAAGCAGTCATAGAAGAAGACGAATTTGATATGGCAGACGAAATCGATATGCCCCAAGTAGAAGACGAAGAACCAGAGGTCAAAACAGCGGGCTTGGAAGAAGCACGAAAAAGAAAAGAAGAATTAGAAGCACAAGTTCATGACTTAGAAGCAAAATTAGCAGAGGCAAGAACGTTAATGCAAGTCTATGATGAAATATTAGGAGAAAAGTCAAAAGGGGAAGAGCAAAAATAAAGAGGGAATTTGCTAAAAGGAGATACGAGTAAGATGTTAGAAGAATTAAGAAAAGAAAATCAAACCTTGCAATTACAAAGAAAATATGAAGAGGGAAGTTTGCAAGAAGAGGAATTATCAATTAGCCAGAAAGAAGAATTGCTAGCATTGTATCAAAAGCAAATTGCTAATTTAGAGATAACCATAAAAGAACAGAAAGAAACTTTTGCAAGATATAAAAAACAAATACAAGAAAAACGAAAAAAACAGCAAAGTTAGAAAAGAAAAATGAAACAGAGGGCAAGAAACGGGATATTCTTGCTCTCTGCTTTGCTTTCTGCGGAGGTATCAATTTGCCTTGAACAAATACGTGCGGATGGGGGCCTCGTCCTGACGATAGCTGGTGCACTCCCAAGCAAAACCAAGCCCCGTCATGTCCTCGAAGAAGTTCCTGTTTTTGTAGGAAGGCTCCTTGGCAAGGACGCTGGTTACCCCGTCATCCGCCAGTTGGAAAGAGCGGTCGTCTATGACCTGCACTTTCCCCATCAGGAAACGGAGAATATCCTTCCCCTCCGGCGTTTCAAAGAACTCCGAGGGAGAAAGGTCAGCAGGGTCTTGCTGGGTTCCTTTCCCTTGCAATTCGCTTATGAATTCAGTTGCATTCATAGCCATTTTCCTTTCTATCCAAAGTTGTCAATCTTTTATGCTGTGTTCTAGCGACTACCTCCTTATCACTAGATTAGAAAGAATGCACAAAGATTGAGACTATTATATCATTTTTCTAGATATACCGCAACTTAGCAGAAAAAAACAGAACAGCAAGAGAGTAACTTGCTGTTCTGCTTGCGCAAGGTTTGGAGAATACCCAACGCAAAAGTGCTTATGGATTAGCGGGGCAGACGCTTGGAGCAGATTGCCATCAGTTTCTGTCCAGTCAAGACGAACAAGAAACCAATCAAGAGCCAACCGAAGGGCTCACTGTCCAAGAGACTTGCTGTAAAACTCAGTGCCAAAGCACGAAGGGCGAGGTCCAAAACATCCCGCAAGCTGGGGGAAAAGTACAGGCAAATGGAACCCAAAGCCAGCACGATGATGCCCCAGAAGAAAACAGAGGGATACTGTGGACCAAGGAAAATCCCAAACAGGATAACGGCGCAAAAAGCGACCAGAAATCCTAAGTAAACATAAACATTGTTACGAATTTTATTCAATGCTGTTTACTCCTTTCTACAAGGATTGATACCAACTGTATTCTCCACCTACAGTTCTTGCTACTAGGATACCATAAATTGACATAAAAAGCAATTTTGCCAAAAGAGGACAAAATTTACAAATGAAAAAATAAAAAAATATTGACATTCCCAAATAAATCCTTTATAATATCCTATGTTAGCCAGTTAAATGCAGATGTGGCGGAACTGGCAGACGCACAGGACTTAAAATCCTGCGGTGGTTAAACACCGTATCGGTTCGATTCCGATCATCTGCACCACCAGATTTATCAATGCTTTTAGAGTTTTTGATAAGTCTATTTTTTTATTTAAAAATA
>CANSOY010000105.1 GCA_947648765.1 uncultured Clostridium sp. | reverse complement strand
CAATTTGATGCCTCTGGTCCGGATAAAGACACCATTTTCTGCTAAAAGCATTATACTTCCCTTCATATCTTCCGATATGACCATACAGGTCTGTTCTTTCCCAAGCATCTCTTTCGCCAAATCGCTGCGCATTTTGCCCAGCACACGAGTTGCTTTTATCATACGCTCTTGCGTTTGGTAATGAGTCGGGTTGTTCATTGTTGCCAATGGAGTACCCGGCGTTGGAACCAGATAAGTAATGGACAGGAAGAACAAATTGTGCTCCTGAATGAGGTCCAGTTGTTCTTGGAAAGTCTTGTCTTTCTCCCGGTAGGAACCAGCAATTAAGTTGGAAGTGATGTGCTTTCCCCGAAGTTGCGCAAAAATGTGCAAAATGCGTTCTGTGGAGATTTCTCCAACATTCATATATTTACGCACTTCCGGGATAAAACTCTGTACTTCCATCTGAACACCAAAAAATCTGGGAGACCGCAACAACTCCAATGCCTTGTCTGTCAGTTCTGCCATGACAATCCCATTGACTTGGTAATACACATTGGGAATTTCCAACACGGCTTCCAACAGGTCATGGAAACGGCATCCCTTGTCATAGTACTGGGTAGAGTTCATTGCGTTTAAGACAACTTTGCGGGTACCTTTGGCTTTTGCCATTTCAATTTTTTGCAAAATGGTTTCCAACGGTACACATTCCAGTGGGAAGTCCATATAGGCGACTTTGCAGAACGAGCACTTGCGGTTACAGCCGTTTGCGATGTTGATAACAGCTGCATTATCTCCCACGATGGAGAGTATGGGTTCCTTCGGTTCCTCGTAGGTTTCCTCCAGTTGCTGAAAGAATTCCTGCGGTGAGGTAAACGTGTGAAGTTTCAGGTCAGGCAGTTTGCTTTTTGCTGCCTCAACAAATGCTTTCGTCCGGCTCAGACACTCGCCCAAAAAGATTTCCGCTTGCACTTGCTTTTTCGCAAGCCCTACTAAGTCTTTGATGGCCTGGTCAATTTCGTCTGTGGTCATACAGCATTCCTTGAGCAGGATAATGCCACTTTTCTTGGGACTGCTGGCTTTCCAACCTTTGGCTTTTAGACCTTGGGTTATCTCCTTCCAGCAGTCATAGTGAGCACCGCAATTAGATGGTGCTTCCATGATGTAATAGGTCTTTTTTACCTTCATTGACTTTTCCCCTCTACTGTTGTTTTGACGGATGGGATTTACGTTGAAATGAAATAGGGATATCCTCCTCCTTTACTCAAATTTGGATTTCTACTGTTATTGCAGTCCTATTATATCATATTTACATAATCTATTCAACCTACCATTCTGTGGATTACTTTTTTCTGTTTCTTTTGCCTTTGTCATACTTTTGATATATTCTCTTTTTTCCTATTTTCGTGCTTTTTCTCATAATTTGCCGAACCTTGTCTAGTTCTGTTTTTTCTTGCTTGTTCTATTTCTTTTTGATAACAGTTTTTGTCACTTATGTATACCAATATAACAAATATATTTCATTTCATAATCTGTGGATAATGTGGATAACTCTGTGAATAAGCATATAGTATAGATTAGCAGTTTCAACTTATCCCCACGTATTCCACGTTACTTTTTTATGTAACTTCTTTCTCTTTGTGCTTTATTTTATGTCGTCTTTGCAGATAAAATATGCCAAAAAATAAAGGAACGTCTTTGAAAAATGTCCCTTATTTTTCCACTTCATTTTGGTATTCTTTATCTTTCCAATACCACCATTTTAGTTTCTCTTCGTCCCAACTAGTGTGTTCTGCATAATATACCGCCATGCGAAACACATATAACTGGCAACGGTCTTCTTTATAGCATTTTCGGATACAATCTTGCTCATACAATTCCTCTGGATTTTTTCCTTTCAAGTCTTCTACACAAGTAATGCCAATGTCCAAAAGGTCTTGTTTTGTATTCTTTCCTACATTTGGTATGGTTAATAAATCTGTTTTCATAAAAGCCTCTTTCTTCTTTCTATTTCGTTACGAATATTTTACTGCATTTGCCTGATTTTTTCAACCTAGTAATTGTCATTTTTTTACAGAACATCCGAAAAAATGGTATAATAGTATTGAGTATACCTTTTACGGTATTTCGTAAAAAACAGATAAACGGAGGAAGGACATCATGAAGAAAGACACCCTGAACGCTCTCCTAGAGGAGATTAGCCACAACGCAGCATTTGACGAGTTGGCAGCCTTGCAAAAGGCTCTGGACGAAGGTATCGACCGGTCCGACATCATCTACGCTCGTTGCTTCGGCAATGAGTGGAAGACCATCGAAGACCTGCGTGGCATTCGTACCCAGATTATCGTGGCAATCCTCTCCATCTTCGAGAAGCAGGCTACTCACTCCCGTGGCAGGAAAATGCCCGCCGACCACTATGCCCGTTACTTCCACGCTCTGGCCATTTTGAAGGTACCCAAGGACGATGTGGAGGTCGATGGCAAAGACCATCTCCTTAGCGCTTTCTACCAGTTGTGGCTCCGGGACGATGGTTCCAAGGGAGCCTGGCGCAGCATCGAGGCCATCAGCTGGTCCATCAGTGAGGAGATCAAGTTGTTCAAGCGGAAAAGACGCTAACCCTCTCCATCTATGCCGACGGACTACCATCTGTTTTGAGAACACAGCAAGTGCTGTTCTTGCAAGGGAAGTCAGTAGAAATGCTGGCTTCCTTTGTATTTTGCCAGCAAAAAAGATAGGTTCTTGGGGGATAACCTATCTTTTCCGAATAGCATCTTATTTTCTTATTTTTCTTTTGTTTGAATGGTTACCGTCGCGTTGTTTGGACGGTAATTACCTTCTATCCCTAAATTTTCTTCTTCTAGTTCCGTTTTATCTACGTCCAATCGGTATTCTGCTCCTTCTTCTCCTTCCACATAATATGTTTCAATGGTATGCCCATTTTCACTTGTTTTGGAAATTCCTTTTAGGACTTCCTCTTTTCCATCTTCTCGGATCAGCACAACTTTGATGTTGTCTTTTACTTTTTCTGTGATTTCTCCGCCAGTTGCTGCG
>CANSOY010000104.1 GCA_947648765.1 uncultured Clostridium sp. | reverse complement strand
TATAGAATCCAATCAGGGTTTAATTAAGTTTTTTGTGTCTACTTTTTATTGACAAATTCATATTTAACTACTGGATTTTATTTTTTAATATAAATAGTTTTGTGGGTTTTGCGCGGTTCCATTTACACGAATTTCTAGGTGTAAATGGTTTCCGGTAGAACGTCCTGTGGAGCCCACATAGGCAATTACTTGCCCTTGTGATACTTTTGCTCCTACTGCGGTATTTAATGAAACACAATGTCCATAAAGTGTTTCTATTCCGTTTCCATGACTAATTTTTACATAGTTTCCATAGCCACCGTTATAACCATATTTTGCAATGGTTACGGTTCCCGCTGCTGCCGCACGGATAGAGGTTCCTTTTGGTGCTGCAATATCAATTCCTTTATGTCCTCTTCCCCATCTTTGCCCAAAACGAGAGCTTACACTACCAGATACCGGTTTGATAAGTGAAATACCAAGAGATGTTTTCACTGGTGAGGTAGCTGGTTGAATGGTCTTTTTGGTACTCGTATTGGTTTTAGCTGTTTTCGTGGTTGTCGTTGTTTCTTTTGGTGGTGCTACCACTGCTTGATATAACGAACTAACAGAACTTTCAACAGATGCGTATTCAATTTTGTCGGTTCCATATTTTTCACGAATTCCAATGGTTTCTTTGTTTCCACTGTTTTTATCCTTTAATTGATTTACCACTTCTTCGGCTGCTTCTTCTGTTTCAACATAGGCTTTTTCTTCACCTTCGTCGGTTAAGGCAAAATAGCGGTAATAGGTAGTTCCTTTTGAAATTACTTGGTTGTAGATTTCTTCATCATTTGGAACCAATCCTTTTTTCAATAAACAAAGTTCATATTCTGGTAAATGGTCTACTTGCACAAATGCAATATTTCCGCCATCTCCATCGTTAATGTAATCGTTAATTCTTTTTTGTAATTCGCTTTTGTTTTCCGTGTATCCTAAAAATTGTCCATCTAAACTTACACTATAAGTTTGCTTGTAAAAAACAGAGGTAACTCCAATGATAAGAACGATTGCTACGACAAAAAGTACGATTAGTTTGATGGAGGATCGGAAAAAAATTAACCCCTTCTTTAATACTTTAATAATAAACAACTCCTATTCTTTTTATCTTCTTTTGCTTAATTATTTTATATTCTATCTTAGTTTATCATTAAAAATCAAAATTTGTGAATGTCTAAAATTTCTCTTTATTCCATTTCCGTAGGGTTATCCTCTTGTTTTCTCTCGTTTTCTTCCCTTTTTGAAAGAGGACAAAGTTTTTCACTTTATCCTCTTTTTCTCACTCTAATTCGTTTTTTACATTTTGAATTTCAGTAACAGTTGCTTGTGCTGCCGGGGTATAATATCCTTTGTTTTCTGCAATCTTAAATAATTCATATTGAAAACTTTCATCTCCATTTCGGATTTGTTGAAACGTTTGCCTTAACTGAATATTTTCCGCTTCTGCGATTGCTGTCTGATAGGCTGTAAGCGATGCTTTCACACTGGCTAATACATCATTTACCATTGTTTTTTCGTCCATGTTCTCCTCCTATGATTGATTTAGAAATGACATCAGTTTTTGTTTGGTGTTTAGCGACTCTTGTGCAGATTTTGTGAAAATCTGCTTAATTTGTGGATCAACTGCTTGTGAGGCATAGTGATTTAGTTTCTGGAATGATGTTTCATGTGTTTCAATTAAATGTCTTAGATTTTGTAATTCTACGTGGGTTAGTTTTGCCATTTTTTATCATCCTTTCTTTCGTTTTCTTTTAGTATGTTTCCATTTTTTCGTTTTATGCAAAAAAAGAAGAGGCATTAGATGTCTAATGTCTCTTCGTCTTCCTCTGCATTTAGGTTACCTTTTACCTTAACAAGTTTGTCTTCTTTGAATTGAAATTCAATTTCGGTATCATTTTCAAAAAATGCGGTAATGGTATTTTCTTCGGCTAGGTATTCAGTTTCGTTTTCAATGAGAAAACTTTCAATCATTTTTTTTGCATTGACACGGTAATGTTGAACAATGTGCATTGCGATTTGGAAAAATCTTTGGGCTGGTACTGGTTTGAATATATCTTCTGGTAAGTTTTTCACAAACATAAAAATCGATACTTCTCCGCTTCCATTGAAATAGCAAACTTGCTCTTCCGCTAGGGTGCAGAATATCATGGCTAGGTCATGTTCACTTAAATTAGGAGATAATTGGGCTCTTGGAAAATAGAATTCTGGTATGTCTTTTTCTTTCAAGAATTTTTTAATTTTTAACATCATACGAATTCCCGCATCCGGTATGACTTGCTCTTGTTCTGCTGTATACCATAGTGAGTCCCCTTTTGAGGTTGTCCCAATGTATTCGACTTCAAAAACACGCTCGTCAACTACTAGCACTCCTTGTGTTACATCCGTATCCCATCTACGATAATCGCCTAAATAGGAACGAAAACTTTCTTGGTTTGCAAATGCTTTTCCGATACAGATGGATAATAGGTCTTGATAAGAAATTCCTCGTTTAATTTTTTTTCGATTTTCTTCTTTCATTTGTACCACCTCTCTTATTTTTCAATAATTTCGAGTCCTGCAAATTTTGCCATTAAGCGTTTATGTCCTGCTTTTTCAAATTGGATATCTACTTTATAGTCGTCTCCTTCTTCTTCCAATCCGCTGATAACACCTTCTCCAAACTTTTTGTGGTAAACTCTTTGTCCTACTTCATATTCGTTAATGGATACTTCTTTTTGCTTTTGCAATGAATTCAAGAAACTTTCGGCTGTTCGGAATTGGAAACCGCTATTGACTGGTTGCTTTGGTCCAGCTGCTGCTACGGAAACGCTGCTATCCGTAATGGAATAGGTTCTTACTTTTTCGCCTTTTCCATATTCCCATTTGTAGCCTTTGTCTTCAAATTCGTCTTTGTTTCCGCTTTCTATTTCTTCGTAGCCTTCTAATAGTTCTTGTGGGATTTCGTTCACAAAACGAGAAATTGCATTGTAACTGGTGGAGCCAAAAATGGTTCTTCTTTTCGCACAAGTTAAATGTAAGAATTGTTTTGCTCTTGTAAT
>CANSOY010000103.1 GCA_947648765.1 uncultured Clostridium sp. | reverse complement strand
CCAATGCCAACACCGAAACACATACCAACAGCAATTTGCTCAACAGCTGCTCCTATCATTGCTCCAACGGCAACGCCAAGGCTCATACCTAAACTCATACCAATTACAAGGTAGTTTTCTCTGGTTTGTGGTACCACCTTTTCTTCAATTTCTATTTTCTTTGTTTCTTTTGTTTCTGCCATAAAAGTATCCTCCTATTTTTTCGATTTGTTTTTCGCTGTATTAACCATATCATAAAAGTAAATAATTAGCAATGGATATTTGCAAAAAGAACCGGCAAATTTCTTTTTCCATTTGCTGGTTCTTTCTCCTTACTCGAATAGGTTAAGTGTTCCTTTTCCTTTTTGAAAAGTTAACGTATACCCAAAAGCATCATATTCAATGGTTAGTGTTATGATTTTTTCAGCATCCGTTTTGGATTTTCGAGCCATTTCAACAGTCGATGGTACAACCATTAAGTCCATATCTTTTGTAAAGGAAAAATCCTCTGTTTCGTGTAGATATTCCACATATTTTTGTAAGTCTTCTTGGACACTACTGGATTTGTATTCCAACTCCTTTTTTAGTACGCCATTCTTGGTTGTGCTGGAACTGGAAACAAATTGTCTTTTTGCAACAACAGCTTTTATGGACGAAATACTTTCATTTCCTAATTCGTAAGTATCTGCATTTGCTACCTTTCCAAGTACATGAAATACAATGGTTAAGGTAACAAGGGCAACAATCATGCTAAATGCGAAAATACTTCCACATACAATGAGTAATATTTTTATCGTTTTATTCATTGGTTTCCCCTCCTTTTTTCTATACTATATAGCAAAAAAGGGCAATTTGCAAATTTATGGATTTTCTTTTCTCAGTTCATATACAACGTCCATTTTATCGCAAACATTTTGGGAGTGGGTTACAATAATAATACATTTATTTTCTTGTCTGGCTAGATTTTCAAAAATGGTTAAGATATCATTTTCGGTTTCTTTATCCAGATTTCCAGTTGGCTCATCTGCAATAATTATCTTTGGGTTGTAAGATAGACTTCTCGCAATGGCAATACGCTGTTGTTCTCCACCAGATAATTTGAGGATTTTTCGTTTGGCGTGTTCTTCGGAAAGTCCTACACTTTTCATCAATTCTAAGGCTTTTTCCTTTTTGTTTTTTACTTTTACTTTACTAACTTCCATGGATAAGATAATGTTTTCCATTGCTGTTAGACGTGGTAATAGATTATAACTTTGGAAGACGATACCAATCTCAGTATTGCGGAAACGGTCGAGGTTCATTTTCTTTAGGTTTTTCTCTTCATAGAAGACATTTCCCTCTGTGCATTTTTCAAGTCCAGTAATAATGGATAGGAGCGTTGTTTTCCCGCTTCCACTTTTTCCCTTGATGGCATACATTTTCCCTTGTTCAAATTCATAGTTCCTGTTTTGAAACACATATTGGTCTTTTGGTGCATCTTGATAGCGGTAACTTACGTTTTCTAATTTCAATATTCCCATATTATGACCTCTCTTTCAATATTGTTAGTGGGCTAAACCTTTGAATACTAATCATGGAGGCGACACTGCTTATCAAAGTTAGTAGCACGCCAATACCAAGTAATTGAATAACAACCGTAATATCTACGACTGCGTCAATGGAAGTAATCTCTTGTGGCATTGCAGCATTTCCTCGAAACTCCATTGGCATATCTTGTCTGCCAAAGTTTTGTGAAATCTCTTGTTTTGCCTCTTTGCTAGACGCCATCTCATTTTCCAATAATCGGTTTCCAATCGGTTTGGATAAAAAGGCTCCACAGACTGCTCCTAACATGAGCATAACAATCGCTACCAATAACAGTTCTAGAATAAATTGTATGGTTAGTTTTGTTTTGCTCATACCAATCGTACGAAATACCCCAATTTCATACTTTCTTTCACGAATGTTTATCATATGGATAATAAACAAGACGATGGACGAGATAATGAGTGTTATGATAAGGAAAGTAGTAGCAAAGGTTTGGACATTTTCAATGGATTTTGTAGCATTTTTTAGTTCTTCCAAATTGGTGTTAATGGTATAGTATTCGTTCAATCCTTTTTCTTTTACCTCTGCTGTAAAAGCCTCTATTCCATCTTCATTTGCTAAGACAAAAGACGGTGTTATGCTGGTTACAAGGCTACTATCTTCGCTTACTAATGTTTCAATTACACCACTGCCAGTAATAATCTTGTTGGCAGATTGTGAATACATACGAACTGCGTCATTACTATCTGTATTATCTTTATAGATACCCGTTACAACAAAATCGTAGGTGGTTTCTGTGTTTGGATTTTTGAAGGTAATGGTATCTCCTACTGCTACCTCGTTCAAGGTAGCAAGTTCGGAACTAATGACACATTCCATTGCGGAAAAATCTGTTATCATTTGTCCTTCTGTTACTTGGTAATTGCCAGATACAAAGTCTGTCATTGCCTCATAGGACGAATAGCCATCTAATTCAAAATCTCCTGTTAGGTTTTTACTACTCTCAAATTTCTCCATGGATTTGGTAATAACCGTTGTAATGTTATTAGTTATGGTACGGCGTTCTCCACCAAACCCACCTGGCATATTTGGACGGTTTCCGCCACCAGACTGTGTTGTTTTGGTTGATGTGGTGGTACTCGTTTGTTTATCTTCCACCTCATACTCAAACGTATCAGTTGCTTTACTAAGGCTATCGCTGTTTAGTGAGGTAGCATAAAGATAATAGTAGCCTTTCAAATAGGCACTAGAGCCATAATTTTGCATATCTTCTAAGGTAACAGAAGCAATGTTATTAAATGCCTCAATATTTTCCATTCTGCTATCTTCTCCCCCCTTAAATTGCTCGCCTAATTGTCTACGGTCAAATGAGATAGTAGCAATGATATCATGGGCAGCCTCATAATCTCGTACCAAATTTTCAGCGGTATTGCGAATAGCAAGCGTTACTGTTGACGCACACGCTATCACAAGAATAATGATACCTATTAAAATATTTCTCCCTTTATTTCTAAAAATACTTAAACAACTATTTTTGAATACATACATTGTTCTTCCTCCTTCGTGAATACTATATCTTACAAAGATTGAAAAATGATTGAAGGGACAAAGTAAAAAATCACAACTACCCGTTATACGAGTGGTTGTGATTTTTCTTCTCTTAATTTCTTCATGTAGTTTTCATCTAGTGATTTATAGCACATTGCACAACTGACCAATCCTTTTAGACTTATCCTTCCAGTTC
>CANSOY010000102.1 GCA_947648765.1 uncultured Clostridium sp. | reverse complement strand
AATCAGGGTTTCCTTAAAATTCTTTTTTCGTGTCTACTTTTTGTTGACAACTTCAAGAATGGAAAAATACCATTCTTCTTTTTTTATGGAAAGATAGGCTTGTTTTTTTTTAGAAGCATTGATATAATCAAAACACGGAAAAACAAATGAAAGAAAAAAGGAGTAAAATATGACATTTGCAGCCTGTATGTTCCTGTTAATTTTCATACTAATCTATTCCTATACCAAAATAGAAAAAAAAGAAAAACTATGCAAAGACCAATATGAGAATTTGCAAATGTGTTTTATCGACCGTTATGACCCGGTTGAAAAATTAACGAATTATGTGGCACAATCAGCGACGTACTACCAAAAGCCAATTACCAACGATTTTAAGCAATTAAGAATTGCGAAAAGAGTTCGCTATTATGAGATTGAGCCGATTGAAAGATATGTTACACAATCCATTTTAGAGGCAATCGAAATTGCAGGAATGGAAGAAAAAGTGGAAAAAGGCATGGATTATCAAATTATTTTGCAAGATATCCAATTAACAGAAAAAAGAATTTATTTTGCAATGACGGAATGTAACCGTGCGAGGGAAGAATATAATGAGCAACTACATAACTTTCCAATTATTCTTTTTGCCAAATTTTATGGCTATCATGATAAACCAATGATTAATATTCCGCTTGCCTATTATAGTGAAAGAGGACCAGTTGATATTAACCATAGCATTCATACACATATCGAAAAACCAAAACTAGAAGAACAAATGGGAAAAAAGAAAAGAGGAAGACCAAAAAAAGAACAGTAAAGAAAAACTTTACTGTTTTTTTATTTTTGGTTTTGCAAGTAGGGAAGCGATATAGCCAAAGAAGACAGCGGCTGCAATTCCACCAGCTGAGTTCTTTACACCACCAATGAAAGCACCCAGTAGCCCTTGATTTTGTGCACCTTCAATCGCACCTTTGGCAAGATTAGCACCAAACCCAGTTAAAGGAACCGTTGCACCACAGCCTGCAAAATCAATTAAATATTGGTAAATCCCAAGCCCACCTAAAATGGCACCAAGTGTTACAAAAGCAACTAAAATACGAGCAGAAGTTAGTTTCGTTTTATCAATTAAAATTTGACCAACCACACAAATTAGTCCACCCACAATAAAACAACGAAGTAGTAGCATATAATCAATGGATTGTAGAAATTCCATGCTAAAATCCTCCTTTTTACAGAATTTCAACTGAAACTGCGTGAGCAATTCCTGGAATGGATTCACTTTGTTGCGAACTTGTTGCATTCATTAGAGCACCAGTTCCAATCAAAAGAACACGTTTCCATTCGTGGCTCATGAGTTTTGGATAAATATACGAAGAAAAGACTGTTGCAATACAAGCACAACCACTACCACCAGAGTGAGTATCTTGTGCTGCTTTATCGAACATCAAAACACCACAATCTTCGTGAACGGAACGAATTTGGTAGCCTTTAGTTTCGGTTAAGTCATGTAAAATATCTTTTCCTACATAGCCTAAATCCCCCGTAAAGATAGCATCATAATCACTCGGCTTACGTCCTGTATCTTGGAAATGTGAAACCAAAGTGTCAAAAGCAGCAGGAGCCATGGCAGCCCCCATGTTATTTGCATCTTTGATGGACATATCTACAATTTTTCCGGGTGTCGCATAAGTCACAAAAGGCCCATTTCCGAGAACGAGCTAAAACAGCAGCCCCAGAACCAGTAACGGTCCATTGAGCGGATTGTGGTCTTTGGTTTCCTAATTCCAAAGGAAAACGGAATTGTTTTTCAGCACTGCAAAAATGGCTTGAAGTAGCACAAATAGCATGCTGCCCTGCATTACCTTCGAGGAGAATACTAGCTAAAATCATGCCCTCGATAAAAGTAGAGCAAGCACCAAAAATACCAAAATAGGGAATACCGCATATCTCTTAATCCAAAACTAGAGGAGATACATTGATTGAGTAAATCGCCAGCAAAAAGATAATCCATATCCGAGGAAGCCAGATTAGTTTTATTTAGAACCATATTAACCGTTTCACGAATAATCTTACTTTCTGCTTTTTCCCAAGTCTTTTCGCCCCAGAACTCATCATCTAAGCACTTATCAAAATAACGGGCAAGAGGACCTTGTCCTTCTTTTGGACCAACAATTGAAGCAGTTTCTACAATTGTTGGAGGGGTATCAAACCCAATAGTTTGTTTTCCGAAGTTTTTGCATTTTTTCTCCTCCTTATATAAATAAACAAGTAATGATACCAATGATAACCGAAGCAGAAATACCAAAAACAAGTACAGGACCTGCTACGGTAAACATTTTTCCACCAACTCCCATCACATAACCTTCCGATTTATATTCCATTGCTGGTGAAACAATGGAATTGGCAAAACCAGTAATTGGAACAAGAGAACCAGCACCAGCAAATTTCCCAATTTTATTGAAAATATTAAGTCCAGTTAAAATAGCGGAAATGCCAATTAACACAATGGAAACAACGGTATTTGCTGATGTTTTATCCATTCCTTGATATTTGCAAAATTCAGCAATAATTTGCCCAACGGAGCAGATGAGACCACCTACCCAAAAGGCATTCAAGCAATTCTTCACAATCGGAGAATTGGGAGATTTTTGGTCCACATACTCTTGATAAGTTTGAGGCGTTTCTAACGGATTTGAATTAGCCATAATTGTTACCTCCTAATTTCGGTCGCGTTCGACAATGAAGGATAAATCTAAGTCCACATAATATTGGACTAATTTATCTTGATCGATTTTCGCTCTTTGTTCAATAATTTTGACATTGGATAAATACGATAATGTCTTTGCAGCTTCTGCCACAGCTGTTACAATGGCATCTTTCCAAGAAACATTGGAAACGCCAGTAATGCGTAAGTGTTTTTCCATAAAATGAAAGCCTCCTTCAAGTTAATTTAGGATTAGCGTTTCCAAAATGAGTGAAAATATACAAAAAGTGGAGGAACATTTGCGAAATAATGGAAATTATGCTAAAATAAAACGGTAGAAAAGAGGAGAAAAGATGGAAGCGTTCAAATCTGGATTTGTTTCTGTCATTGGAAGAACCAATGTAGGAAAATCGAGTTTAATCAATGAATTGGTAGGAGAAAAGATAGCCGCTGTTGCCAATAAAGTACAAACCACAAGAACTGCAATTCGAGGAATTGTGAATCGACCAAATGCACAAATTGTTTTTGTGGATACACCAGGAATTCACAAACCAAAAACTAAATTAAGT
>CANSOY010000101.1 GCA_947648765.1 uncultured Clostridium sp. | reverse complement strand
TATTGCTGGTCCGCTATTATTTAACTTTATAGACATTTTTTTGTTACTTTTATCGTTTTCCATATTTTTCTCCTTTTTTTATCATAATGTCTAAATTTCCATACACTTCCTATATTATATCATTATTATCCATTTACAAATTTTCTTTTCTTTTTCATTATTTAATCCATCGAATTCGACGGGATATTTTCTAATTTTATCAAATTCGCTTTTCCATTTTTATTTAATTCAATTTCAAATACTAGATTAGACTCCTCATTTTCTCCTATGTGCTAATTCTTGCTTTAATTCATCATTTGTTAATGAATTTTCAAACGGAAAGGCTAATGTAATATGTGGAGATATTTTTCCATATAGTTCATTATATTGTTTTCTAATTTTTTCTATTTCATCGATATTATCAAATTGGGGAAAGATTAAAATATCTCTCTTACCTCTATTTATATATTTCATGTTTAGCCTCCCTTATCGGATATACAAAAGTTCGAGTTTAACTTGTTAATCGTTTTTACACAAAGAAATCGTTGATTATTTCTCGTAACTCTACTTTATTTTCTTGGAACTGGATTTTTCTATGTCCATTTGCTCCAGAAGGGTGCGGAAATCCTAGTAGGCATTGTTCTCTTCTTATCCCATTTTGGCTTATCATGTATTCTAAGACTTCTTCAACCGCTTTTCCTAAAGGGATAATAAAGGCATTGGGCAGTTTTTTTATCTCTTCATAGAAATATTTTTCTAAATAACTTTTCAATACTTCATGTTCCAATATTTTAGGAGAAAAGCCAGTGTAGTTTTTGTTTTGGATAAACACTGGATATGGTATCATGGAAGTCGTATGGAGTAAGTTGTCTTTACTGGCAAACAATTCTGAACAAGAACCAATTTGAAGTTTATCATGCAAGTTCAGCTCATCTAACATTTCGATTAGATTTTTTCTCATACTACCCGCAAAGCGTGAATTTCTTTTACATTCTTTTTTGATTTCTTCGGTTTCCATTTTTTGGACTAATCCATCCTGTGCTGTTTTATATGCAATGCTTGTCTGTGTCCACCCTGGTGTTATACCTACAATGAATATTTTAGCCTTTTCATTTACAATTTCGTTATGTGGAGCATAATAGATTTTCATATGATTATCGCTATATAATTCAAATTTCTTGTTCAAAATGTCTTCTTTTGTGAAGCCACTTAGTTTTTCTATCTCATTACAATATTGCTTAAACATTTTTGCTTCCCTTTATATCAAGTTTTCTGTATCCGATACCATTTCAAATTTATATTTTTGATTGGCTAAAACGATAGCAGCGTCGATTGCTAAGTTTCCTGCTTTATCTTTATACCCCAAGTATTTCTTCGTATTGTTCATACGAGCAAGAAATCTTTGATATTGCCTTCCTGTATCAGTATCTGGACGATTTTCGTAGACCTTTTTTATTTTTCCTATCATTCTTACTTGTGCATATGGTTTTCGATTATTTTCCTCTACGAATAGATATCCTAAATAATGAATATCTTCTAATTCTATATTTAATTCTTCTCGATATTCTCTTTTTAGTGTTTCTTCATAACTTTCATTTTTCTCTGGCTTTCCACCCGTTAATTTATATCGATTGTCTTCTATTCTTAACATTATTCTGCCATCTTCCGAGAAAACAACGCCATAAACTTGCTTTATTTCTACGTTATCTGGAACAGCACACTCATTCCAAGTAAAATGAACCATTGGTTTTCTCCTTTTTGTTAGAGAATTTCTTCTATCCATTTTCCATCTTGATAGGTTATTCGATAGGCGTTCTTGTCCTTATTACTTTTTATAATTTTACATTGTCCATCTACGATTTCTAATGCTACACAATTATCTAATGCAATTCCGTCTAATTGTTTTTGTTGGATTACTTGGTAAAATTTTTCTCTTGCCGCTTTTCCCTTTTGCTCATAATGTACACAGTTAATTGCATTTATCACACCAATTCCTTCTAGTAAATCATAGTTATATCTGAACCAACAATAACTTCCCGCACTTAGTCCTGAACAGACAATTCCCTTTTCATAAGCTTGTTGTAAAATTTTATCAACACCAAGTTCTCTCCATTTTTCTAGCATAAACTTGGTATTTCCTCCACCAACATAGATTATGTCAGTTCTGAATATATCTTCTTTTACGGTTTCGATGTCGATATCCTTTCCTAATAAATCTAAATTAGAAACCGTGCAGCCCAAGTCTTCAAATATTTTCTTTATCACAGAAAAATACTCTTCACTATGCGATGAAGCAGTTCCAATAAATAATAGGTTTGGATTTTTCTTGTTGGATAGCCTAACGATTTCTTCGTCAATTTCTCTTGTTTCATATGGCAATCGTACTCCATCTTTCATTCTTGGTACTTCTCCGCCACCAATACATACTAATTTTCCCATTTTATCTCCTAATTCTTGCTAATTTATCCATTACACTACCAAAGTTTTTATCTTGCTTCAATTCTTCTGTTGTCAACCATTGATATCCGCTAACCTCACTTTTATCCAAACAGATTTCCTCTATTGTTTCTGTAAAAAAGAAATAGCGGAAATCAAAATGATTATGTGTTGGCATAGCAATTCTTGTATTCGCTGGAATACAATGTGTATCAATATCAAATGGAACTCCTGACTGACACATTTGCAAAAGTTCCAAATTCGTCAAGCCTGTTTCTTCTTGCAATTCTCGTTTCGCCGTTTCCAATAACGACTTATCTGCTTTATCGACATGTCCGCCTGGATATAAAAACATTTTTAAGTCTTGATGGTATAGCACTAAAAACTTATCCTCGCTTTTGCAATAGACAAATGCACCTGCTGTTAAATGTCCGTTTGGATTGTTCCAGTCTGTTATTTCTTCTGGCAAAGATTGTTGTAAAAAATCCTGCAATCTTTTTTGTCTTTGTTTTTCCTCAGGAAATCTTGCCAAGTATTCCTTTAGAATTTTTTGTACTTCTTCTTTCATACTTGATACCTTTTTTTGAAAAAATAATTGATGGTTCCCGGTGGGCAATCCTCTATACTAGCATACATGTTATATCCTAGTTTCTCATAAAATCCTTTTGCTTGGAAATCCCATGTTTCTAATCGAATACCAATCAACTTTGTTTCTTTCACATAGTCTTCTACCTGTTTCATTAGGCTTGTTCCAACTTTTTGTAATCGGTAGGCATCATCTACCCAAAGAAGTTCTAAAAAGTACCACTCATATAGGATGTATCCAACGGCTCCTCCGATTAATTTTCCATCTTCAAAAGCATAGAAATTCTTGGCTTCATTCGCCTCCGAAATCGGATTTTTCTGGAACCACTGGCATTTCTGCTTATTACTTGCCACTAGGCTACTCCAAATTTTTTCTTGTAAATCTTTTTGATTACTTGCTTCAATTTTTATCATGACTTCCCCCAACTTGTATGTTATCGTT
>CANSOY010000100.1 GCA_947648765.1 uncultured Clostridium sp. | reverse complement strand
GTCTACTGTTAGAAATCCGCCGAATAGGCAAACAAATCCCATAATGGATAGCATAAGCACTTGCTTTTTCATTCCTTTTTTCACTTTCAACTCCTCCTCCAGGTTCGATATAGCAATATTCTCTCGGAAATTTCTTAGTATCTTTTGATTTAATTCATCCATTGCCACACCCTCCTTTTTCTAGTTTTTTCTTAATTTTGTTACGAATTCGATGTAATTTTGTCTTTACTTTTGCATTGGAAATGTCTAGTTCTTTTGCTATTTCCTTTGTCTTTTCTGCATGATAATAGAATAAAGTAAAAATCGTATATTCTTCTTGGGATAATCCTCTTAAGATATCCTCTAAGTTGTTCATTTTCTGCCTGTTTTCAATAAACTGCGTCCAATCGTCTTTGGAAAAATCTGTCCTTTCGTCTAATTCTTCCCATTCCATATACTTGGTGTTTTGTGCCAGTTTTTTGCTCGTCAAATGGTGTGCGACACTGGCAAGATATGGTTTGATGTCTTTGTCTTCTTCTAGTTTTTCTCTATTTTTCCAAATGGCAAAAAAGACATCTAGGATAATTTCTTCTATATCTTCACTTGCTAAATGATTACCGCATTTGTTTTGAATTACCTTGAAGAGATAACCGGTATACTGTGTAATAATCTCTTCGATGTCCAATTCATTTCCTTTTTGGTAACAGCTAATTTTGTTTGCTTCCTTCAATTTGGCCAAATCTCCTTGTACAGACATTTCACTTCTATATTACTCTATTTCGGAAAAAGGTTACAGTTTTTTTCAAAAAAGAAAGAGAAATTTTTGCAATCTCTCTTTCTTCTTTTCTATTTAGCAAATAGGACTTTCTCAGATTTATATTGTTTAATAATATATGCTAAAACTAGCGATATGTATACAATGGTAGATACCACCATAAGTGCAATATTAAGCCAATCTATGGTTCCAGCAGTAAGGTCTGTAAAGACAACTGTGAAATTCAAAAATGGAATAATGGACATCAGTGGTGTTCCGGTAATTCCCATCATAAAAGCAATCATTCCTGGGAAAAAGGAAATGAAAGTAAGTGGCGTTAACGCACTTTGAGCTTCTTTGAACGTCTTCGATGTACTAGCAATCGCAATACATAGCCCACTAATAAAAACAGAATAGGCTAGAATAATTAGGATTGCGAAAACAATACTAATTGCCGAAAACATGATGTTTACATTTTCGTAAATGGAAAACATATTTTGTGAAACTACTAGTGCGACCATTGCTAGGATAAAACTTAGCATTCCTGTAATAACAGATGAAACGGTTACGCCTAAGAATTTTCCAAGGATAATATCTTTGCTTTTGATTGGGAAGGTAAGCAAGGTTTCTAGCGTTCCTCTTTCCCTTTCTCCTGCTGTTGTATCGGTTGCTGGATAAGTCGCAGATACGGTAATTGCCATAATGATAAATAGGAAGGCATAATTTTTGATATATCCTGCCATAAAGTTTTCTTTCTCAATGGTATTATCTTCTATGGTTATGATATTTAGCACTTCTTCTGGGCTAACATTCTTTTCGGCTAAGAAACTGGTTTGGAGATATTGTTTATATGCTTCTAAATAGGTTTTGACAAGGCCTACACCAAAACTGCTCTCATCTGAACTATTATGGTTCATCACATACTTGTTATCTTCTTTGGTTAGATAGACATCGATTTCGCCATCTTCAAATTTTTGCTTGATTTCGTCTTCGTTTCCTTGTATGATTTCAATTTTCATTTCTTCTGCCATTGTCTGTTCAACTTCGCTCATTTCATAGGCAAATCCAATTTTATTGTATTCCTCGATGTCTTTTTCCATTTGGGACTCGAATAGGGCTGACATTCCAACAATAATAAGTGGGATAAAAATTGGAATAATGAGCATCATAGCAAGTGATTTTTTATCTCGAAACAATTCTCTTAATTCTTTTTTCAATATATTCCATAAGTTATTCTTCATTGGAAACACCTCCTATCATTGTAAAGAACGCATCTCTTAAGTTCGTAGAATTCGTATCTTTCTTGATTTCCTCTGGTGTTCCTGTTTTTATAATCTTTCCCTTGTTTATCATAATGACACGGTCACAAATGTTTTCCGCTTCTTCCATATAATGAGTAGAATACAAAATGGTTTTTCCTTTTGCTTTTTCATCCTTGATAAAGTTCAAAATAATTTGACTCGATATGATATCTAATCCAGAAGTTGCCTCGTCTAGGATATAGTATTGTGGATTATGTACCAAACATCTTGCTAGGTTTACTTTTTGGGTTTGCCCAGTCGATAAATTCGCGATTTTATTGTATAGAAATTGCTCCATCCCTAATACTTCGCTAATTTCTTGAATTTGCTTTTCTAGTTTGTCTTGTGGCACATCATAAATTTCACCACACATTTTTAGTAATTCATAGGTAGATAATGTATCATAAATCTTGGTATTACCAGATAAATATGCAATTTTTTGTTTGATTTCAATTTCATTTTCTTGATAGGTCTGCCCATCAAAAGTAATCTTTCCTTCGGTTGGCTCTAGAATTCCCGCCATCATACGAAGCAAAGTTGTTTTTCCGGCTCCGTTTGGTCCTAAGATACCAATAATCTCTCCATCTTTTGCTTCAAATGAAATATCTTGGTCCGCACAAAATTCTTCTTTTTCTTTTTTTGTCTTATTGCGTATAAATTTCTTGGTAACGTGTTCTACTGTAATCATATAGACCTCCTTTTCTTCCCCCAACGGTATGTTATCACAAAAGCCAAGTAGTTGCAATGTCTTTGCGAACCCGTCGAAAATTCTGACAAGTTACATTTTCCCTAATTTTCTTCTAAATAGATACTCCTATAAGTAAATTCGGATTTTCCGAATTTACTTATCAGTATGCTCAAAAATTGAGCATACTGCACAATCATTTTTATAAATTTTTCCTCTATTTCTCTACTTTTATCTGAAAATATGCCTTATCTTTTAACCATAATACTAGCAGTGTTCCAAGTGAAAGCAAACTTAAAAAGATATATAGCAGATTACACTCTCTTTCATATAAAGCCAATATGGTTGTAAAATTGATAAAGCAATGGAATATTATCATATTGGTAATGGAATGATTGGATTTTTCGTAAATATATCCCATTAACATACGAAATAGGACAATGGATAAGATAAATAGTAAATACCCAATAAAGCCTACACTTGGAATTTTGAAAAAGTGCCATATGCCCCATAAAATTCCTGTTAAGATGGAACTCATAAATGGCGTATATTTTTCTTGTCCAATTTCTTGCAAACAACCTGCCCATCCAAATTCCTCTGCTGTGCATCCAACGATTGTTGTGATAATCGCAAGGGCTAATATACCTCCTGTATAGATGGTAGGAACATATGAAATCTGAAACAGTGTTAGGAACATTGAGGCTACCAACACAATTCCAGTTGGTAAGAGTACAGACCATATC
>CANSOY010000099.1 GCA_947648765.1 uncultured Clostridium sp. | reverse complement strand
TGTATATTAGGATATAAATATTTTAAGAATAATGAAGAAAGATAAATTACAATTTGAAAGTGAGATGTTAGAAATGAAAAAATGGGTCAAAGTTTTGTATTATTTTATCTTAGCCATTAGTATGCTAGTAGGTTTCTGGCATTTCTTCGTTCCTTCCCTGTTTCAATGGTACGATTATCTACCCATGCAATACGAAAATCTAATTGTTGGGATAGACTGGACAAATGCTTGCTTTTCTTTGTTTTTATTCGGTTTAAGTTTCCTTTTAATTCTATTGGGGAAAAAAGTATTGTCGCTCCAAAGTGATGCTGTCTATTTCTATTATTTCCTAACTTTTGTATGGGGATTTCGAACCATGCTAGCCTTATGGATTGAACCATGGCCTTTACAGCCAATCCCATCTGCAGCCATTGGTCAATTATGTGCTTCTGTGGTCATTTTTGTTATCCTACTAATCATTAGTGCAATCCTTATCCGAAACAGATTACAATTCCAAAAGGAGAAGTCAAATGAAAAATAACGCTGAAAAATGGGGAAAACATCTTTTGCAAGTACAAAAGATGTGTGTTTCTTTGGTAGCGGGAGTTATCTGTACTTGGGCTTTTTTTCAAAACGCTGGGGCTGCTAAAATTATCATTAGCCCTTTTCTAATTTGTTCTTTCGCTATGTTTCTTGAAAATGTCTTTTGGTTATGCCACTGTGAAAAACTTGCCCGTGTATTCAAATATCTTTTTCGTATTAGTTTTTTTGTATATTTCTTTGGTTTTCTAGGCTATACCTTGTATTACAGTATCACGCATAAAAGTTATGACCTTCTCCTTGTCATTGCCATTTTTTCTGTTTTTGGTGCCTACTTTTTCAAGAAAGCATTTTTTCCAAAAAAGGAACCGTAAGACGAGGAAAAAAGATAACAGGACAGAACATTTGCAAAATGTACTCTGCCCTGTCTTTTATTTCAAAAACATTGTAACAAAAAAGGAACGAAAGATACGAAAGAAGTGAAAGGAGGAAAATGTTATGCAGGATATGGATGCTATCTACAAAAAATATAGTGAAATTGTGTATAAATATGTATTCTGCTTAACAGGAAATGAAGATACAGCAGAAGAAATTGTCCAAGAAACTTTTTTCGTAGCCGTCAAAGATATCCGTAAATTCAGAGGAGAATGCAAGATTTCTACTTGGCTCTGTCAAATTAGTAAATACATCTGGTACAAGAAGTTGAAAAAACAAAAGAGAGAAATACCCCTCGACGTCTTGCAAGACACCTTATTCCTTGAAGAGTCAATCGAAGAAAATTTTTTGAAAAAGGAAAGAAAAATACAGGTATTCAAAAAATTGCAGACTTTTGATGAAGATACGAAAACCGTTCTGTATCTTAGAATTTTCGGTAATTTTGAATATGACGAAATTGCTGAAATTATGGGACGAACCTCGAATTGGGCAAGGGTTGTATTTTTTCGTGGTAAGCAAAGATTAAAGGAGGAATTTGAACATGAAAAATGAATGTGATATTGTTGGCGACTTGCTTTTTAGTTACCATGATGGTGTCTTAAGCAATTCTTCCAAAGAATTGGTAGAAGAGCATTTAGCCAAATGTGAGAAATGTAAAACGATTTTAGCAGAATTGACACAAGAAGATACGAAAAAAAGTCAAACGAAAGAAGTAGATTTTTTGAAGCGCATTCAAAAAAGTAGCAACAAAAAAAATATCTTGATTGCAGTTGTATGTATTCTTTTCTTCGTTTTGGTTTTATTCCATCTGCTTGTATACAATAACTATTATGAGATTGCTTCTACTATGGAAGTCTACTTGGATAATGATATTACCGAGCAACAAATTGAAGATATCAAAAATAAAATCATTGAAAATAGTTATAATTTAGAACTTGAATATGTTTCAAAAGAAGCAGCTCAAAATAGAATAAAAGAGAATTTAGGAGAAAAGGGAAATTTATTAATTGTTTATACTAATTCAAATAATCCTGCACCCGCTTCGATTGAAATAAAAACCGACACTAAAATTGAAGATATTGTAGAAAGTATCCAGTCTATGCCTGGTATCGCTTTTATTGCAACCCATCAGAATACCAATCCATACGAATTATTTTTCCACCAAGCACTGAAAAAGTAATCTGATATACCATTGCAAATCCACTTTCTTTTAGGTTATAATGGTGATAATCTAAAAGAAAGGAAATCATATAATGGCAAGAGTTTTGAAAAACAAAGAATTAGTCAATACCAGATTAGCAACCAATTATGGTGGTTGGATGTATTGTGATAAATGCAATGAAAACATTGGTTATTTATGCTATTCTACTTATGACCGATTAGAATTAACCTATACTTGTAATTGTGGTAGTCAGGGTAGTGCTACCTTAGACTTTGAAGATAGCCAAACTGGAAAAGACTGCCCAAAGGAACTAATCCTCCAAAAAAATCGCTTGTGCTGTCCAGAAGACCACGAACCTTTGATTACCATTTTAGATAAAAAGGTAGCAAATTATGAAATGAAGATTACTTGTAAATCTTGTGGATATATCTATCATAAGAAAAAATAGAACGCTTAATCGTTCTTTTTTCTTGCTTGTTAAAACATTCTTACAAAATGTTAAATGGTTTTGATTTTCTATTTTTGGAGGAACTGATATAATCTTTGACGAGGTGATAAAAAATGACTACGATTGGTAGTAAGATAATTGAATTAAGAAAAAAACATAACTTTACACAGGAAAGACTGGCAGAAAAAGTTGGAGTATCTAGGCAAACCTTATCCAGTTGGGAAAGTGATATAACTAGCCCTACTTTGGCGCAAGCAAATGTGTTAGCCAAAGTATTCAAAATTAGTTTAGACGAATTGGCAGATAATGATATTGAAATGGAATGCAAAGACCGTAGCCAAAACCAGATTTTCCATAATCTTATTGAGCAAACTTGCTATTTAACACTAATTGACGATATCTTAGATATAGACTTTACTTCTACCACACCAGTAAAAGTGCTTAGTGTAAATGACGATTTTATCAAAGTGGAATATCGAAAAGGAAAAAAGATAATCATGAAATTAGTAGATATGGATTTAATTATTGCCATTAAAGTTGTGGAAGGAGTTGAGGTATAATGGAATTTATCCTTATCATTGCTTTTATTTTAGGCTATTCAAGTCTATCTTCTAAAATCACTCGTATTGCTAGTGCTCTTCCCATCAAAAATAAGAAAAGATTTTCTTCCTTGAAAGAATGGATTGGAAAAGAAATTGAATTAGAAACGGATGACCATTTGGAATTAGCCTATGGTTGTAAGACAAAAGGCATTTTGAAAGAGTATAACGATACTTGGATTGTGATTGAAACTACGAATAGAAAGAAACAAAAAGAATTATATTATTACCGACTTCATAATATTACGTCTGTCAACATTTGTAACCCATAAAAGGGAAAAGAAGATGAAAACGCATTTCATGAAGTTGTCAACAAAAAGTAGACACGAAAAAAGAATTTTAAGGAAACCCTGAT
>CANSOY010000098.1 GCA_947648765.1 uncultured Clostridium sp. | reverse complement strand
TGTATCATAGAAGACCAGGTTCAATGGGATCTACTTCAACACCAGGTAGAGTATTTAAAGGAAAGAAATTACCAGGACATATGGGAGTTCAAACCGTAACCATTCAAAATCTAGATGTTGTAAGAGTAGATTTAGATAAGAATGTTATCTTAGTAAAAGGTAGTGTTCCAGGAGCAAAAGGCGCTATCCTAAAAATTAAAGCAAGCGTAAAAGCATAAGAGATTGAAGAAAAGGAGGAAAGAAGATGCCTAGTATAGATGTATACAATGTAGAAGGTAAAAAAGTGAAGAGTGTCGACCTAAAAGAAGAAATCTTTGGGATCGAGCCAAACGAAGCAGTTGTACATAGTGTATTAGTAAACTATTTAGCTAATCAAAGACAAGGTACACAAAGCACAAAAACAAGAAGTGAAGTATCTGGTGGTGGAAGAAAACCATGGAGACAAAAAGGTACAGGTAGAGCAAGACAAGGTTCTATTCGTGCACCTCAATGGATTAAAGGAGGTATTGCATTAGGACCAAAACCTCGTTCTTACAAATATACCGTAAACAAGAAAGAAAGAAGATTAGCCGTTCTATCTTGCTTGAGTTCAAAAGTATTAGAAAACGAATTAACTGTTGTTGATACTTTAGAAATGAAAGAAATCAAGACAAAAGAAATGGCAAAAGTATTAACAAACTTAAAAGTAGAAGGAAAAACCTTAATTCTTTTAGCAGAAAAGAATGAAAACATCCAAAAATCTGCAAGAAACATTGAAGGAGTAAAAACAACTCTTGTAAACACAATCAATGTATATGACTTATTAAAATACAAGAACCTTGTAATCACTCTAGATACTGTTAAAAAACTAGAGGAGGTGTACGCATAATGGTAGCAGAAGATATTATTTTAAGACCAGTCATTACCGAAAAGAGTAATGATGCGTTGCAAGAAGGAAAGTATACTTTCGAAGTAAACAAAAAAGCAACAAAAGTTGAGATTGCAAAAGCAGTTGAAAAACTTTTTGAAGTAAAAGTATTAAAAGTAAACACCGTTAGTGTAAAAGGAAAAGAAAAAAGACAAGGAAGATATGTTGGAAAAACATCTGATTGGAAAAAAGCAATTGTAACAATCGATACCAACCCATCGGAACAAACCTACCTAGCAAAAGGTGGAAAAGAAACAAAGATTTCTAAGAAATACAAAGACTCTATCGACGAATTTATGGGAGCATAGAGTATGGAAGAAAAAGCAAGAAAATTTCGTGAAATGCTAGCAGGAGAAACGACAGAACAATGTCATAGAAGATTGTTAGTGGAAGATTTAAGAGATGTTGCAGACGGAATTGAAAGTGGGAAATATCAAATATCCCATAGCAATGTACAAAACCTTGCAGCAAAACTCATTCAAATCCAAGAACAACTTCCGACTATTGTATCAGACCGAACAGTCCTAGAAGACATGGAAGAAGATTTTGAAAAATAATTATCTGGAAAGAACCAGGAAAATAAAAAATATCTGTTCTTGCAGAGCAGGAAAAAATCTGCAAAATTTATCAAAAAAAAGGGAGAAAAACAAAATGGGAATGAAACATTTTAGACCAACTACTCCATCATTAAGAAACACAACTGTTTCTACATTTGATGAAATCACAAAAAAGACTCCTGAAAAATCTTTATTAACCGTTAAAAAAGAAAAAGCAGGAAGAAACTCTTATGGAAGAATTACCGTAAGACATCAAGGTGGAGGAAATCGCCAAAAATATAGAGTAATCGATTTTAAGAGAAACAAAGACAATATGTCAGCAACTGTTATTGGTATCGAATATGATCCAAACAGAAGCGCTAACATTGCTTTAATTGAGTACGAAGATGGAACCAAAAGTTACATCTTAGCACCAGTCGGATTAACCGATGGAGATAAAGTAATCTCTGGAGAAAAAGAAGATATTAAACCAGGAAACTGCATGAATATCGAAAATATCCCAGTTGGTACGATGATTCACAATATCGAGTTAAATCCAGGACAAGGCGGAAAATTAGTAAGAGCCGCAGGTCAAGAAGCACAACTTATGGCAAAAGAAGGAAAATATGCACATGTACGTTTGCCTTCTGGAGAAATGAGATTAGTGATGGCTGTATGTAGAGCAACAATCGGTACCATTGGAAACACGGACCATGAAAATGTAAAATTAGGAAAAGCGGGAAGAAGCAGACACATGGGCAAACGTCCAGAAGTTAGAGGATCTGTTATGAACCCAGTTGATCACCCTCATGGTGGTGGTGAAGGTAGAGCACCAGTAGGACACGCAGGACCAATGACACCTTGGGGCAAACCAGCACTTGGATACAAGACAAGAAAGAAGAACAAACAATCCAACAAGTTTATTGTTAAGAGAAGAAAATAAATTATAGTGAAGAGAGTTTCCGAAAGGAGGAAAAGATTAAATGTCAAGATCAAGTAAGAAAAAACCATATGTTGCACCAGAATTATTAAAGAGAATTGATGCAATGAATGAAAGTGGAAAGAAAGAAGTATTAAAAACATGGTCAAGGGCGTCTACGATTTATCCACAAATGGTAGGTCATACAATCGCTGTTCATGATGGAAGAAAACATGTTCCTGTATATATTACAGAAGAAATGATTGGACATAAATTAGGAGAATTTGCTCCAACCAGAACATTCAAAGGTCATGCAGGAGATAAAACAACAACCGCCAAAGCATAGTAAATGAGAAAAAAGCAAAATAAGGAGGGAAATCAAGTGGAAGAAAAGCAAGAAGTAATCATTCCAGAAGCAAAAGCAACTCTAAGATTTGCACGTATTTCTAGCAGAAAAGTTAAAATCGTAGCAGATTTAATTAGAGGAAAAAATGTGGATGAAGCACTCGCAATCGTAAAATTTACACCAAAAGCATCATCTGAAATTATTGAAAAATTATTAAAATCAGCTATTGCCAATGCTGAAAATAATCACAATATGAAACAAAACAATTTATATGTTGCTGAAATTTATGCAAACCAAGGACCTACACTAAAAAGAATTAGACCAGCTGCAAAAGGTTCAGCAGTTCGTATTCGTAAAAGAACAAGTCATATTACAATCGTATTGAGAGAAAGAGTGTAGAGAAAGGAGGATTTTAGCAAAATGGGACAAAAAATGGATCCACACGGATTAAGAGTTGGTATTATTAAAGACTGGAGTTCAAAATGGTATGCAAATTCAAAAGATTTTGGAGATTACCTAGTTGAAGACCACAAAATTCGTGAGTATGTTAAGAAAAAATTATATATTAGCGGAATTTCAAAAATTGAAATTGAAAGAACTGCTAAATTCGTAAAAGTTAATGTTTATACTGCAAAACCAGGACTTGTAATCGGAAAGGGTGGAAATTTAGCAGAAGCATTAAAAACAGAATTAGAAAAAATGATAGGTAAAGAAGTGAACCTAAATATCGTTGAGGTAAAAAACATTGATGTTGACGCTCAATTAGTTGCAGAGAATATTGCAACTCAATTAGAGAAAAGAATTTCTTTCCGTAGAGCAATGAAACAAGCAATGCAAAAAACCATGAAAGCAGGAGCATTAGGAATTAAAACTGCAGTATCTGGAAGATTAGGTGGAGCAGATATGGCTCGTACAGAATTCTATAAAGAAGGAACCATTCCACTACAAACTTTAAGAGCAGATATTGATTATGGATTTGCAGAAGCAGACACAACATATGGAAAAATCGGTGTAAAAGT
>CANSOY010000097.1 GCA_947648765.1 uncultured Clostridium sp. | reverse complement strand
CTCTGGGTCTGGTTCCACAACAAGCTCTGGCTGTGCCACTTGTTCTGGTTGAACAAGTGGGTCTGGTTGAACTGGTTCTGGTTCCGGTTCTGGTTTTCCCATTCCTGGTAAGTCTTCCATTTTTTCAACCACTTTTACTTCTGGTGCTACTAATAGCGGTTGTTTGCCTGTAAATGTATTTACTTTGACACCATTTTGCCTTTGTGCAAAGGCAAGACGAATTGCTTGCATTCGGTCATTGAAGGAAAGGCTGCCCCATCCACCGAATAAACTAACATTATATTCTACCGAAATTCCTGCTTTTTGGAATTCCGCTGCTCTTGTTTCTCTTGACCTGATATATCTTTGCCTAGATGATTCCGCTCTACTTGAAAACGGAATTTGCATGATAGTAGTGTCAATATATTTTTCTGCATACTCCGTTCCATATTGACGGTCAAATTCTTGGATTGCTTCATACAAGCCAACATCGATTAAATTCTTTTTCTCTGCGGGGATCCATCTTCTTGTTTTTTCAATAGCATCTCTTTTCTTTTTTACTCGCTTTTTATCGTATTGGTGTTCCATTGGCTTTGTTACGAATTGGTCTTCTCCATCGTAAACAAGATATACGCCCTTTTTCATGTCGACTGTAACCTTTATCATAATTTTTCCTCCAAATTATACTTTTTCCTTTGCTGTTTACATAACTATTTATATTATACCGTAAATTGCCATTTATGTCAAATTTTGCAATGGTTTGCAGGTTTTTGCTCTTCTATTTTTTTTACTCAAAAAGCAACTATAGCGTCGAAAAAGGCTATAGCTGCTTTTCTTTATAGTGTACGATATTGGTTCTTATCTGCTCTTTCGTCTAGTTTTCTTTCGTATTCTTTGTTTGTATAGAACCAGTCTGTTTCTTTACTAACAGGATGTGCTTCATGGTTCTTTTCTGCTAGTAACTCAAGTAGTGCAACGACTGGTAAAATCATAGCAAGAAGAGATACCATTACATTGATATATACATTTTGGCTTACACCTGCACCACCACTAATAATGGTAGAAATGTTTTGGTACAGATACACGCCAAAGTAAAGACCATAACTAATCAAATAGAGAATGGCTCCCAATATTTTTCTTTTATATATGAGTATCATGCAAAGCAATGCTACGAATAAAAGTGCAATTTCGACAGCTGAGTCCAATGGTGTCAAGAAGAATTCCATTGACATACCATCCGTTACAGCAACCATTACACGTAAAATCCAAAAGATTGCCATTAGCATTAAAATCATCCAACTACTAAAATTTTTCATTCGTTTGTCCTCCTAAGTTTAGACAAGATTTTGTCTATCTAATTTTTATTGTAGCACAAACTGTCGATAATAGCAATTTTTTTGTAAAATATTTTTGTAAAGAAAAAACATACGAAAGTTTTGCCTCTCGTATGTCTTTTTTATTACTCTCCATCTACAAAGTTAAATTCGTCTTTGAATTTTTCTTTGAACATTTCAAATACTTTGTTTAGTACTTCTTCGTCTTCTACACTAACATAAGACTCCTCGTCTTCTGACTCTGTATCTTCTAGTTTTAGAATGACAACTTCTCCAGCCTCTTCTGGATTTTCTTCTTCTTCCACTGGTAGTAGAACAACATATTCTTCTCCATCTAATTCAATTAAATCTAAGAATTCAAATTCTACTTCCTCTCCATTTTCATCATTTAATACAACTATATTGTTTAACTCCTCTTGTTCTGGATTATTGTTTACATCTTCACTCATTTTCTTTTTTCTCCTTTCGTTTTTTTAATCATATACTATCTTATCTTTTTTCGCAAGTACATTTTCTTAAAAATTATTTTTCCTCATTGTTTTCTTTTTTACGCATATAAGTTTCTAAGATATATACTGCTGAAATAGTATCCACGATATTTTTCTTTTTTCTGCCATCGATTTCTAAAAAATTCATGGTTCGATGAGCAGCAACTGTTGTCAGTCTTTCGTCGATTGTTTCAATTTGTATTTTAGGAAATTTGCATTTTAATTTATGAATAAACTTTTCGGTTACTTCTACTCTTTCTGTCTTGGTGCCGTTCATATTGACTGGCATTCCGATAACAAAGGCATCAATTTCGTATGTTTGCAAAATTTCCTCTAATCGTTTCAAAACGATTTTGTCATTTCCTTGGTGGTGGATGGTTTCTAAACCTTGTGCGGTAAAGCCGAGCGGATCTGTTAAGGCAAGTCCTACTCTTGCATCTCCATAGTCTATTCCTAATGTTCTCATAATTAGTCTTCCAATCCAATGTAGTTTTTAACCATTTGTTCTAATAATTCATCTCTTTCAATTTGACGAATGAGATTTCTGGCATCCTTATGGCTCGTTATATAAGTAGGATCTCCGGAAAGAATATAGCCAACAATTTGATTGATTGGATGATACCCTTTCTCTTGTAATGCCTCGTAAACCTCTTTCAAAATTTCTCTTGTTCTCAAATTTTTGTCTTTTTCCAACTTAAAATTCATGGTTTCATCAAGAGCCATAATTCATACCTCCTCTTTCTTTTTATAAATAATTGATTGCATTTTCATTTTCGCTTGCATTGTCTAAATATTCTTCTAATTTTCTCGTTACACCTTCTAATGCTGTTCCTTTATAATAAGTAGAAATTACCACATTGATTTTTGGACTTGCTACATCTACCTCTTCGGCATCTTCTGGAGCAAGCGGGTCTTCTACTTCGATTGCCTCTATCTTTTCTTTCATTTGCTTCATAAATTCTCCAACTCCATTGGTGTCAATTCCAGAAAAGACAATTGCAAATTTCGGTCCCATGAAACGGACAAAGATATAGTCTTGGGAAAGTCCTTCTCCAACTTGTTTTGCTACTTCTGTAATAATCATATTCCCCGTTTGTCGGTTAATATCTTCATTGATTTTTTCTAAGTTCGTAATACGGAATAAACAAACCGAAGAAGTGGTATATTTATCAATAATATTTTTCCCTTCTCCATATAAATATTCCTCAGACTTTAGTCCAGAGAACAAATCATCACGAACAATGCTTTCAATTACTTTTTGATTGCCCACTGTTCTTAGAACGGAAACAATGTTGTTTCTTACCACCTCTAAAATCGTGGTATCCATTTTATCAAATTCGTGTGGTTTGCTTCCTTCAATAATCCAGTAGCCAATATAGACATTATCTACGTAAAGTGGAAAGAACATTGCACATTTTGCTCTGCCAAATTCCATCTTTTGGTATGGTAATCTTTCATTGTCTGTTTCTACTGTGATGTATTTTGGAGTGGCTGTTTGAACACTATCTTTGAATACATCTTCCGATTGCAAACTTCGTAATGCGTCCCAATGTTTTGGGTCTACATTTGATGCACGAATGACATATTCTGCTCCATCATATACAACAATGGTAGAATACTTGATTTCATATTTTTCAATTAGTGTTTCGTTAATTTTCTGTATCTTGCTATCTACTTTGGTTCCTTCTCCCAAGGTATCCATGAAATCTTGTAATACATTCAAACTTGCAATTTTTTGACTGGTATTATTAAATGTTTCGATTTTTTTATAGATACGATGGTTATAGAATAGCAATCCGATTACAATTAAAATAAGTACGATTACGATTGCGATACTAATTACGCCCAAAAGATTTCACCTCATTATCTTTGTATTTTTCTTTAGAAACCTCGTTTCATTTTGTCGAGTGTTTGGTTCATATTGGTTGAAAACCCTGCCTCATTGTTATAGTTCTTTGTATTGGCATAATTGCCATAGGTTCTCGATGTTTCCATCAATGGATATACAATGCCTGCTAGTTTTTCTAAACACATTAAGAAGTTTTTGGAATAGCCATTTAGGTTGATTTCACAGTTTACAAGACCTTCTAAGTATTTCGCATAAGTTTGCTCTTCAAAAGGAAGTGTGCAATATTTTGCAGTATCCTTATTGAATAAGTCTGACATATAGG
>CANSOY010000096.1 GCA_947648765.1 uncultured Clostridium sp. | reverse complement strand
CGCAAAGGTAACCGTGTCATTGTATTAGATTTACAAGATGTAACAGCAGAATATGGACAACCAGAAAATTTAGAATATATTAAAACAGATGTAACAGAACCAGAGCAATTACAAAAAGCATATCAAAAAATCAAGAAAAAATATGGCTATGTTGACCATGTGATTAGTATGGCAGGGGTTAATATGCAAAGTGAAATTGGAGGAATGGATACCATTTTACTAGAAGATATTGACCGTTCCATCAAATTAAATTTGAATGCCCATTTGTATTTAGTAAAAATTATGTTAGAATTATTAGAAAAGAGTGAAGAAAAAAGAAAAACCATTACACTTATTTCATCCATCAATGCAATATCCAGTTATGGCTTGCCAGCATATAGTGCAGCAAAAGCAGGAATTTATGGATTTATGCGAGCAGTTGTCAAAGAAATGGGAGAAAAAGAAATTCGTATTAACACCATTTCATTAGGAACGGTGCCACACGAAGACGAAGAAACAGAGAATAACGAATATTTTGATTACCATCGCAAAAATCTAGCCATGAAAGAATTTGTGCAACCAAAAGATGTTGCTGACACCATTTATTCTTTGGTATATCATATGAAAAGCATCACTGGTCAAAATATTATATTAGATATGGGACAAAGTATTATAAAATAAAGGAGGACACTGTTTTGGAAGAAAAACTAATTTCCGTCATCATTCCAACCTATAACGCAGAAAAAACAATCGAAAGAGCCATTTGCTCAGTAGAAGACCCAGCGGTAGAAATTGTGGTTGTATTAGACGGGGAACAACCAGAAACAGAGCGAATTTGTAGAGGATTAGCACAAAACGACGCAAGAATTCAAATTTTAACCCAAGAAAACCAAGGCTGTTTTGTAGCAAGAAGAAATGGAATGCTTGCTGCCAAGGGAAAATATATTATGAATCTGGACTCAGATGACGCATATATGCCACATACCATTGAGCATGTGAAAGCGTTAATTGCAAAATATGATGAGCCAGATTTAATTCGCTTTCGTTACCAAAAAGAGCCAGAAGGTTATGACCAATATCATTATTTCGCAGACGGAAAAGAGGAGCATTATCTAACCAAAGTAGATTTCCGCACACAAATTTATCCGATGGTATTAAATGGATACCAATTAAATGCAATGTGGACGAACTGTATCAAAAAGGAATATTTAGAAAAGATTAAACTAGAGGATATTGGAGTTCGTGGTTATGGCGAAGATTTAATTGTAAATTTAGAAATTTTTTCAGATATTCAAAATGCTGTATTTTCAGAGAGAATTTGCTACCGCTATATCACCAATCTAGATAGTGCTACAAAATCGAGGGATATTAGTAAATTACTCAAAAACCTAGAGGAATGTATTACCATCTACACTTCGCTATATAACTACTTAGAAAGATGGGAGTTAGATACGAAAGAATATCAAAAGATTATTCGCTATCGTATTCAAAAAGAAACAGGAAGCCTCATTCGTTTAATTCAAAAAGAAGTAGACAAATTGCAAAAATAAAGAGAAAAAAGATTTCACGAACAAAAGTGAGATCTTTTATTGGTTTCAAACGGATAATTCTTGCACAAAAAAAGGAACTATGATAGACTAGCAGTAGATTTGTGGAGGGAAAAACATGAAAGCAGAACGAAATAAAACGATTGAAATGACAGTAAAAGAAGGAAAAGAATATCTAGCAAAATGTATTCACGTAAGCCAGAAAAAAGAACTCGCAGACATATTAGACAAAACCATTATTGGCGATACTTTTTCTGTTCTTCCACTATTACCAACTAAATTTGTAGACCTGCTCATTGTGGATCCACCATATAACCTTGACAAAGATTTTCACGGAAAGAAATTCAAAAAAACAACGGACGAATTGTATGAAGAATATACCGAAAAATGGATTAACCAAGTAATTCCACTCCTAAAAGATACTGCCACCATTTATGTTTGCTGTGATTGGCAATCCAGTTCGGTAATTTATCGTGTACTAAAAAAATATTTCCATATCCAAAACCGTATCACTTGGCAAAGAGAAAAAGGACGAGGAGCCCTTAGCAACTGGAAAAATGGAATGGAAGATATTTGGTTTGCAACAATGGCAAAAGAATATACCTTTCATGTAGAAGATGTGAAAATACGCAGAAAGGTAATTGCACCATATAAAGTAGATGGAAAGCCAAAAGACTGGGAAGAAACCGAAGAAGGGAATTTCCGTAACACCTATCCGTCTAACTTTTGGGACGATATTTCCATTCCATATTGGTCAATGCCAGAAAATACCGCACATCCAACACAAAAACCGGAAAAGTTATTAGCCAAGTTAATTTTAGCAAGTTCCAATCCAGGAGAAGTTGTTTTTGACCCATTCCTAGGCTCTGGATCAACTTCGGTAACGGCTAAAAAATTAAACAGGCATTATGTAGGAATTGAGCAAAATGAGCAATACTGTGTTTGGGCAGAAAAACGCCTTGAAATGGCAGAAATAGACAAAGAAATACAAGGCTATACCGATGGGGTTTTCTGGGAAAGAAATACCAATGCTTTGCAAAAGAAAAAGAAAAAATAGAGGAAAATAAAAGGAAGAAAACAGATGTACAATCAAGAAGAAATTGAAAGATTTGTAAAATTAGTTGAAGCAAATAAAGGAATTGGAGATAAAGAAAAATTAGCAGATATTATTCAAAAAGAGTTCCATTTGGAAAAGAAACGTTCTGTGTATACGAATGAATTTTTTTCTGTGCGTTTCAGTGAGTTCAAAGAAGAAAATGGAAAAAATGGGAGAATAAGTAATACTGTTTTAGGACTTTCTACATTACTAAAATATGATGATAAACCATTTTTTGTATGTGCCATTTCCTTACATACAAATTATTTATGGATTACGAATACAACATTTTTATATAAAATTACGCATTCTTCGCAAAAACTTACTATAAATAAGATAAGAGGCAGTTTCTTAGGTTCAGATATCATAATGCAATATGAGGGAATTGAGAACAGACCAGAGAATTTTGAAAAACTATTTGCAATTCACGAAATAATGCCAGTTGAGGATAATATAGAAAGGCTAGTAGAAAATACGAGTCAGATTGAAGGCGGGGGTAGCCAATTAGATATAACACCAGAAATAAGAGAAAAAATACTAAAATCAATTACAAGAACAAAGGAGTTCCTAAAATCTAAGGAATATGAAGATTTAATGCAAGACCTTAGCGGCCGTGTCAAGAAAGTTCAAGAAGTAATTTTTGACGCAGCACAGAAAAAGAATGTTAACAAACGAGGAAGAGTAATTGAATTCTTAATAACAGGAGAAGACTTGAAGCGTAAGGAACAAATAAAAAAAGCATTAGAGGATGACAAACCATTACCGGATATTACTCGAAAGTATATCCAAACTATTATGTAGAGACAGACATTAAAACGAAGTTATTATTTCGAAAAGGAAATCCTAAGGCATATAATGTAGACAAATTATTAGAGTTTTTAGCCACTGAAAAAGCAGTATATATGATTTTTATATTAGGTATAAAAGAAGATGGAACCATGACAATGAAATTATGCTCGATTTTAGATAAATGCTGTATCGAAAATACAGATATTATTACACAATGGTGTGGACGTAAATCTAGAGGAGTAGCACAATTTAGAGAAAAAGGGCTTATTCAAATGCTAGAAGGAAACAAAAGAACACAAATTGACGAAAAAATAGCACGAGAATTTTTAGAAAAGTTGATGGAAATACCACCAAAAAAATAAACACAACAAACAGACAAATGGAAAAACGACAACCATTTGTCTGTTTTGTCATGCAAAAGCACAAATAATGGATAAAATATTGCAAAAATCCTATAGCGGAAAAAAGCAAGAAAAGTATTCAAATACAAAACTGAAAAGCACAACAGCCACAAGACACACAAAATGTGTACGAAATGTACGAAAAACAAGTATTATCAAGGCAAAGCACGAGAAGTAACAATAGTTGTACTAATCATTTTAGCAGGCATAACGCTCAATGCAGTCATAGGCGAAAACGGAATAATCTTACAAGCAAAAGAAACAAAGAACCTAGTAACGAACGAAACAACCT
>CANSOY010000095.1 GCA_947648765.1 uncultured Clostridium sp. | reverse complement strand
TTCTTTCCTTTGAATACTCTACCTGGAGTTGAAGTAGATCCCATTGAACCTGGTCTTCTATGGTACATAGAACCATGTCCCATAGGTCCTCTTGATTGTCCATGTCTTTTGATAACGCCTTGGAAACCTTTTCCTTTTGTGGTTCCTTGGATATCTACATGATCTCCTGCTGCAAATACATCTGCTTTTAATTCTGTTCCGACTGTCATTCCTTCTAAAGAGTCTAGTCTGAACTCTCTTAAATGTTTTTTGTTTGCAACTTTTGCTTTTGCAAAATGTCCTTTTTCTGGTTTGTTTAATTTGGTTTCTTTTACTTCTCCAAATCCTAATTGAACTGCATCATAGCCATCTGTTTCAACTGTTTTAACTTGTGCTACTACACATGGTCCTGCTTCGATTACAGTTACTGGAATAACTTTTCCGGCTTCGTCGAAAATTTGTGTCATTCCAACTTTCTTTCCTACTAATGCTTTTTTCATTTTCATTTCCTCCCGATTGGCTGATTTATGCTAAACCAGCATTGGTTTTTGTTTTTCTTATAATTTAATTTCGATATCTACGCCAGCTGGTAAATCAATCTTCATTAGACTGTCTACTGTTTTTTGTGTTGGGTAAAGAATATCGATTACTCTTTTATGGGTTCTCATTTCAAATTGCTCTCTTGCATCTTTGTGCTTGTGTGGAGAACGCAAAATTGTGATAATTTCCTTTTGTGTTGGTAATGGAATTGGTCCTGATACTTTTGCTCCTGTTTTTTTAGCAGTATCTACTATCTTCTCAGCAGACTGTTCTAAAACAACATGATCATAAGCTTTCAAACGAATTCTGATTTTTTCACTTGCTACTGCTTTACCTGTTACTGTTGCCATAAAATTTTCCCTCCTATAAAAATAAAATTATTTTGGTCGGAAGTTATAAACGCATCCTGGTGTTTCTTCTATTACCAATAATTAAACCCAAGCCTGCATGATAATCTTGGGATAAGTAACTACATTTATAAAACTTACCGCCTGGTCTAAGCCACGACATACTCCATAGGAGTTCCCTCCAATCCCTCTTGTTGCAAGAGATTGTAGCCACATCCTACTTCATCGCAAACTACATGCTTAACTATTATACAACGGCTTAACCCCTTTCGTCAAGCATTTTGCTAAAGATTTTTCCATTTTTGTAAAATAATTGTAACATTGCGAAGAAAATTGCTTGCAACTCCATCTTTCCCTAAGAAAAAAGACCTATTGCTAGGTCATTTTCTTCCTTGTATATTCACTCCAAATTCCCGTCAAACAAATGCACAGTGCTAGTACTTGTGAAATGCTAATTGGCAGATAGCCTGTATTCTCTCTCAAAAATTCAATACCAAAGCGAAAAGCACCAAATAAAATACCAGTCCAAGCAAGCCTTTTCGCTGAAGATATCTTCTGAATACGAAGTCCAGCAAACAAGCAAGCATACCCGATTGCCTCGATTAGTTGTATTCCTGCAATTCCACCACAACAACCATTGTAATAGCATCCAATTTTAGCAATCGCATACACAAGTAGTAAGTTCGGTAAAAATAAATTAGCAAGTGCTATCGCATCTTCTTTGGCTAACACAGCATATATGAGGACACATAGAATAGCTCCAATCACGCCTCCTAAGAAGGTATAGCCCACGGTCAACATACGAAGCCAATCTGCTTTTTGGACACAATCTAGATAGAAATTCCAATGGGTTACAACATCTAGCAATTTTGCACCAAGCACAATGCTAATGGTTTCTAAAATCGTGAAAATGCTAATCTGCTTTTTGGCTATTTTACCTTCTCGGAAACCGAAAAAGATACAAACAAAGCTATTACAGATAAGCGAAAGTCCAGTAAAAAACAAATATGGGGTTAGTTCCATTGGATTTCCTCTACTGGCTCGATTGGTTTTACGCTAAGCACAATTTGGTCTTTTTCAAATACAGAATTCTTGTTTATGAACAATGTCTTATCTTTATATCGAATTTGAATTTGTATTTTCTTTCCTTCTAATAGTTTAACAAGGGTGTTATATAGTTCTTCAAAACCTTCCCAATCGCCAAGTGCATATGCTCCTAAATTTCGTTCTGTATGGACTGTAATATATTTTGGATGTTCGTCATAATCCACCGTATAGGCACTTCCAAGCAAATATTCTAACTCGCCTTTTAGTTCTTCCTTTTCTTGATGGCAAATAAAATTATCTTCATACACATTTTCTTCTTTTGATGGAGTTCCACATACTGTATATTCCGTTGACATTGTTTCATAAATTTGATGGGTTCCGGTTTCTGTATTTTCTGCATATACCACATAAGAAACTAGTTTTGGATTGCTCACTGGATACACTTTGTAGATATATTCCATTGTCGAATGGTCATACCCTTTCATATACGAGCACTCAGAACCATCGCAACCGCCTCTTGCATAATCTGCTGCCGTTCTTTTCTTTACAAAATCAACCTTAAATTTCTCTGAATATTTTTCTTGCATATAGGTCGTAACTTCTTTTTGGTGTCTTCTTTCCGGACTAACAAGCCATGCAATTCCTTGATACAATGCTAGGATTACAAAAACAGCAAGAACAATGCCTAGGATAATCCAGATTACTTTTACTCCAGATTTCTTCTGCACAGTCTGTTCTTTTTGCACAGGTTCTCCACTTTTTACTTCAACATCCTTTTTTTCTTCATTTGTTTCCATATTTTTTCCCCTTTGTTTTAATTACGTCTATCTTCTCATAGAAAACACAGAAATGCAAGAAAAAACAAAGAGGAAGAGTGAACCCTATCTTTCTCTCTTCCTCTAAGCTGTTGTTATTCAATGATTTCCCAACCATGATTCGTTCCATAGGCTGCCGTCATGTTCCCAGTTGTAATAAAGTCTCTACCAACGTTAACACCTAATTGACAATATCTTGATCCTGTACCCGTATTATAGTGTGTCACATCTTCTATATAATAGGTCGTAGACGTTAATTTCTTTTCTTCCTCCTTTGAACCATATTGAGTTGAAGACCAAGTGTATGTTGGGTTCGTATACATAGTTTTTATTCCCTTTGACACATGTAAATCTCCTGTCATCTGCCAGCCTGTGCAACAGGACGTTGCAGCATAATCAGTCCACCAATCGGAGCAACGCAAATAACAACTCGTACCACCGAAACCAACACCACTGGTCGAATAATATCCGAAATAACCATAGCTCTTCCATGGATGGGTTCCTTTTCCCGTGTATCGTGATATATCTGCGTATTGTACTCTCCATTGTGTTCCTCCAGCTCCAATATCTTTACTATATGTTGGTTCAAAATCATAACCGTGTATGTTCTGGGTAACTATACCTGACATTTCTTTCATTCAGATAGTAGACCTTCGCCACAACTCCACATGTCGCCAGACGAATACTTGTACTTGAATATGAAACAATGTACCATCCAGAAGCACTTCCATTTAACCCCTTACTTACACTAGTGCCACTCGTGACCGCCCCGATTTGCCCGTGTGCATTTGGCTCTTCAACAGTTTCCTCCCAAATACCAGCATTCCAATCAACATAATCTCCATTCTTTATGTCTCGGTCAATTAAGTGATATATGTGTTCTGTAGCAGGACTGGAAGCCACATTTCCCGCTTTATCCATCGCAATTACTTTCATAGTAGACTCTGGAATATAAGTTTTATTTAACCCTTGATAATCAAAGTCTGATTTGATTGTGGTTCCTTGACTAGTATTATTGAAATAGTAGGTATAACCTCCTCCTGTTGCTTGACCACTTACTCCAAAACTATCATTGATTACCTTTGCGCTTGCAGTAGTGGTCGAAGTCGTTTCCACCTCAAATTTTGTAATTATTGGAGCAACAGTATCTCTACAAATTCGTATGGTATTTGTCGTTACTTTTCTTCCTTCTTTGTTGTAAGTATGTACCTTTACCGTCCAGTCTCCATCTGTTGCTAGGTTCAATGTTTGCTTTACCTTATCTTGACCATTACTACTAAAATATTCTTTTGTCTGGTTTACAGGTTGATCTTTTATATAACTTGTTCCATCTATCGTTCCATCTTCTGTTGCTGTTCCTTCTACTTGATACTCTATCTTTGATATATCTACATTGTTAC
>CANSOY010000094.1 GCA_947648765.1 uncultured Clostridium sp. | reverse complement strand
ATTCAATAGAAAAGTATTTTTCAAAGTTCTTTTCTGCCTTGCTGGTATCTAAGCGATATATAGCATTTTTGATATTGCTCTGCAATTTCCTTAAGTCATAGTTATTTTCTTCTGCAAACTGTTCTAATATTTCTTTGTAAGCGTGGTCGTATAAGTGATTAAAAATAATGTATTCAATTAGTTCCTTTAGATAAATGGTTCCTTTGTTACTAGGACTTAAACCTAAATCAAAGAGTATGGCATAAAGCGAATAGATAACTTTATCTTTCGTATGATTACCATATTCACTTTTCATACTACGAAATCCTTTCATAGGTATATTATAGCAAAATGGTAGGCATAAATAAACTTTGCAAAATTACCGTATCAAGGAAACAAAAATGTTCAAATTATATTCACAAGGTAAAAATATAGAAGAATACGAAGAAAATACAAAATGCAGAATATCAAAATTAGTAAAATCAAATAAATTACCTTTTTAAGGTAAAAAAATAGCCATAGGCGCAAATGTCAAAGCCTATGGCATATATCAAATAAACTATTGCGAGTAGTTTATCTAATACCAATATATATGAGGTTTAGGGGAGAAAACTTTTCTCCCCATTGCTGACTATAACGGTCAGACTAGCCACCGTGGTACTAATCTTTTGTTTAACATTTGCTTTACTTCCTTTCGTGCAAAATTTCTAATAAAAGAAAAACAATTATCTTCCATGTTACACGAGGACAACAAATGTCAACCGTATGATATATACACAGGCACTCGCAATGCCTGAATAAAAAAGTAATTGTTCAAGCAAGGCTTGTGCTGAAAAATACATATACCATAATCGGTATAGCCAGCAAATCTAATATTTAGATAAATATATTATACCACCAATTTATGGAAATTTCAATGTATGGTACATATTACCGTAAAAGGGAAAATTACCGTGCAAAGGTAGAAAAAACTGGAAAAAGGTGGTATAATAGGATATATAGGAAATGAGGTGTAATATATGTATAGTCTTAATTCATATGATTTTGGAAAACTTTTTCGCATAGCAAGAAAGTCCAAAGGTTTAAGCATAGAACAAGTTGCAGACAAAATTGGAAAAGCACCTAGTACCGTTTACAAGTATGAGGGAAATGCTATTATCCCAGACTTTGAAACGGTTATCCAGATATGTAATGTATTAGAAATAAAATTAGACGACCTAGCCTTTCGAGAAGAAGTAGACGCAAGCCTTGAAACAACCAATAATCCATTTTCGACAGATATACTGTATATGTATTACATTGATAGTACCGATAAACTCTATGAAATGAAACTGGAGATAAAAGCAGAAGGTGGCATTATGAAAGTATATTTCAAGATACCAAGCCTAAATGATATTATCTTCTATGTGGGTTCTATCGAGTCAAATTCTGATGTGGCTTTTATAATGCTAAAGAATTATGGTGGTAGTAACAATCACTTTGAAAAGATTATGATTTTTGTTAATATAAGCCACTCTAGCGATGATATAAAAATGGGAGTTATGAGTGCAGAAAAAGACAATACTTATGTTCCAGTTGTAAAGAAAGTGTGTATTGTAAAGCAGTCATTAAGTGAACTAGACAAGAAAGACATTATGACACGATTAGAACTAACCGAAAAAGAGATAAAGCAAATTAAAGAAGATGGGTATTGGTATCCAGATATTTCAAATAAAGTAGGATATTAAAGAACAGCAAGGAAAAATCCCTTGCTGTTTTCTATAGTTTGCTATCTTTAGATAAACAATTCAATATTAGGTTAGCACCATCTTTGAAGCCTTTTGTATAAAATTTTTTGTTTTGTTCGCCTTGTAAACTATTTACAACACTTAAATACTCTTCGAGGCTACTTTCAATTTTTTTTGTAATTTCTGTAAATTCAGTTGGAATGCAATCTATTGCAGAATGAATATCAGAATAAATCATATCTTTTTCATAAGACATTTCTCTTTCTTCGTGAGTTCTAGTATAGATTTCATTCTCTCTTTCCTCAAAAAGTTTAGATATCATATCTGTAAGTTCAAATTCTGGACAAGTTTTTTTCATGGCGGTTTCCTTTCTATTTCATATAATTGGTTTAACTCTACTTGCAGTGCCTGTGAAATTCTAAAAATTATTTCAAAACTAGGTTGTTTCAAATTGTTTTCAATATCGTTAAGGTGTGAGGTAGAAATACCAGTCTTTTGGGAAAGCCTTTTTAATGTCATATTCTCTTTTTTTCTTATTTGTTTAATCAAAAAAATAACTTTCATTACCTTCCTCAAAAAATAATTTGATACGTAATTATATTGACGTCCTTTAGAATTATACAATGTTAAAATCAATATGTCAACACAATTACGTAATTACACTTACATCATTATCCTTCGAACTTTGTTAGACTGAAATTCAAAGGAGAGGATAGCAATGATGTCTTTAGAAAATGCAATCAGGAAGAGAATTAACAAGTTAGCCAAAGAAAGAAAAATAACGATTAACAAAGTTTCCACATTATCTGGATTACCGCATACTACATTATTACTTTTTATGAATGGAGAAACCCATAATCCTAAAATTTCTACACTCTTACACATTTGTGAAGCCTTTGACATTACTTTGATGGAATTCTTTGACGACAATGTATTCAATGATGTAAGAGACGAATAGGTGGAGGGAAAAATGACTTTATCAAATGCTATAAGAAAGAGGATTACTGAGTTAGCAAAAGAAAAAGGTATTAGCATAAATATGGTTGCGACACTTGCAGGAATACCACATACCACTTTACTTGCCTTTATGAACTATACAAGTAATGACCCAAGAGCAACTACTTTGTTACATATATGTGAGGCTTTTGAAATAGAACTAAAAGAATTTTTTAACGCACCAGTATTTAAGGAAGTTATAGACGAATAAAACGGTAGATAATCTAAAAGGAATATCTACCGTTTTTGTTATTTTTGTAAATCCTTGATAAATCCATCTACAAGTCTTTTCAGTCTGTCTACCGGGAAATTGAAAAGATGCTTTACTACCTCAAAAGTATGCTTGATATAGTCTTTTAATCTGTGATTTTCTTGCTTTAGTTCTTGGTTCTCATATCGTAAGTTTATATTTTCTCTTTGCAAATTTTCCATTGTTTCTATTGCTTTATACGATTTACTTAGGTGCATTTTTAGTTTATTAACATACTGGGTTAATTGTTTGTTCTGGGCTACTATTAAAGCCATATCCTGTGCATTAGTAGGCTGTACCTGTTCGTGTGATAGTTCATATTTAATATTGTCATAGTCTGTAACTTGTTTTAGTTTTTCGGTGCTAAGATGTTCAACTTCTCTTTGTTTTCCTCTTTCCAGAGCAAAGCCATTTTCTGTTATGTACTTGTGAAAGTTGTCTTGCAGTTGTCTATAACTATCTTGACCTTTCCAATATTCGCTACAAGCAATTTTGTCTATGGCGTTTCCATTTTTATCTTTGGTATGAACTACTGGAACAAATATAATGTGCATGTGTGGTGTACTTTCGTCTAAATGTATCTTTGCAGATAAGATATATTTTTCTCCTAAGTTCTTGTAACTTGCAACAAAGTTGTATGCAGTTTGAAAGTATCTTCTTGTTTCTTCTTCTCCAATACTGTTGAAAAAGTCTTTGCTAGATGTAACGATAAATTCGCAAGCGACATTTGTTGTTTTGATTATTCTTCCTTTTAGGTTATTTTCCTGTTGTAGTAGTTTAATAGCATTGGCGTAGGTAGTAGTACACTTTTTTAGTGAATAATTATTGACCGATTTTCTTTGGTTAATATCCTTATTAGAATAGTTGGTATTTTTTCTTTCGTTGTGTTTATATAATCCAGCAAGGTTTTCTCTTTTGTAGTTAGCATTACGAATAATGGCGTAACTCATTTTTATTTTCCTTTTTCTTTTCGGGATAGCCTTCGAAGGCTTACTAAAAAATATACCTCCTTTGAATTTACTTAGATAAAACTTTCTTGAGTTTCTAACACACTAGAAACTCGCGGGGCGAGTTTCGCTTTCGTGTGGTCAGGGAAAATGCTTTTCCCTAACAACCTTTTTGCTGAAACAGAATAGCAAAAACTTTTTCAAAGTTTTTTGCAAATCTGTTCCAGCATCTTCGCAAAAAATGTTTCGCAAGGCTCAC
>CANSOY010000093.1 GCA_947648765.1 uncultured Clostridium sp. | reverse complement strand
TAAAAATGAACCCTCCTTGTTAAACTTTTTTGTCTAACAATTTGGGTTCACTTCATTTCTGAATGACTTTCTTTGTTTTAGGCTTCTACCTTAATTTTATCTTCTCCATCTGCCACAATTTTTACCTTGTGTCTTTTCTGAATCGTTCCCTCTAAGATATTTTCTGCCAGTCCATCTTCTACAATACTTTGAATCGTTCTACGAAGTGGACGAGCACCAAAGTTACTATCAATTCCTTTTTTTGCTATCATTTCTTTGACAGACTCATCAATTTCTACTTCCATTTCTTGTTCGTGCATACGCTTTTGTACTTGGGCTAACATTAGTTCAATAATCTTCCTATTTTCTTCTTGATTTAATTTATGGAAGACAATAATTTCGTCAATACGGTTGATAAACTCTGGACGGAACTGCTTTTTCACTTCTTGCATAACTTCTTTTTTGGTGTCTTCATATTCTTTCTCTACATTTCCACCTTTGTCCTCTAAAAATCCTAATGTCTTGCGGTCAGTTATAAATCTTGCTCCAATATTTGAGGTCATAATGATAACTGTATTTTTGAAGTTAACCGTTCTTCCTTGTGCGTCTGTAAGTCTACCATCATCCAAGATTTGAAGCATCATGTTCATCACATCTGGGTGTGCTTTTTCAACCTCATCAAAAAGGATAACAGCATATGGTTTACGGCGGATTTTTTCGGTTAATTGTCCACCATCATCAAACCCAACATACCCCGGAGGAGCACCAATCAATTTGGCAACAGAATGTGGTTCCATAAATTCGGACATATCGACACGTATCATAGCGTCTTCATTACCGAATAGACACTCTGCTAAGGCTTTGGATAACTCAGTTTTTCCAACGCCAGTTGGTCCTAAAAATAGGAAAGAACCAATCGGGCGATTTGGATCTTTTAGCCCTACTCTACCTCTACGAATTGCTTTTGCCACAGCTTTTACTGCCTCGTCTTGCCCTACCACTCTTTGATGTAACATTTCTTCTAAGTGCTTTAATTTCTCATTTTCGTCTTGGGTAATCTTTTGCACCGGAATTTTTGTCCAACTAGCGATAACACTTGCAATATCTTCTTCCGTCAAATTCATCACATTTTTGCTATTCTTATTTTGCCATTTTTCCTTTTCCTTGGCTAATTTTTCTTTTTTCTCTTTTTCCTTATCTCGCAAAGTAGCTGCTTTTTCAAAGTCTTGGGATTGAATAGACTCTTCTTTTTCAATTCCAATTTTTTTGATTTCTTCTTCTAGTTTTTTCAAACTATCTGGCTCTGTATACGTTTTCATGCGAACACGGGAAGCCGCTTCGTCAATTAAATCAATGGCCTTGTCTGGCAAGAAACGATCATTGATATATCTTACTGATAATTTCACGGCTGCTTCCATTGCTTCGTCCGATATTTTCACATTATGGTGTGCCTCGTATTTATCTCGCAAGCCTTGTAAAATCTGAAGGGTATCTTCTACAGTTGGCTCAACTACATTAACCGGGCTAAAACGACGCTCCAAGGCTGCATCTTTTTCAATGTATTTTCGGTATTCATTTAATGTCGTAGCTCCTAATACTTGTACCTCTCCACGTGCTAACAGTGGCTTTAAGATATTGGCTGCATCAACAGCTCCTTCTGCTGAACCTGCCCCTACAATGGTGTGGATTTCATCAATGAAAAGAATAACATCTCCTACTTTTTTTACTTCGTCTAAGGATTTCTTAATTCTTTCCTCAAAATCCCCACGATACTTTGCTCCTGCTACCATGCTGGAAATATCTACACTGACAATTCGTTTTCCTTTTAAGTTTTCTGGCACATCCCCCACTGCCACTTTTTGTGCTAATCCTTCTACCACTGCTGTTTTTCCAACACCTGGCTCTCCAATTAAGCAAGGATTATTTTTGCTTCTTCTGGATAAGATTTGGATTACTCTTTCAATCTCGTCTTTTCGTCCAATGACTGGATCTAATTTTCCTTCCCTTGCTTTTTTCGTTAAATCCGCTCCAAATTGGTTTAGTGTTGGCGTTTGCTTATAACTGCCTGCTTCTTTTTGATTTTGTGTCTTATCTGGCTCCAACACTCCACTGTCTTCTTCTTGGATGACTTTCACAATTTCATTATATAGTTTTTGTGGGCTAATATTTAATTCCATCATCACACGAACGGCAATGCTATCTCCTTCACGCATAATGCCAATGAGTAGATGCTCAGTTCCAATAAATTCCGTTCCTAATTTGCGTGCTTCCAAAAACGCATTTTCAAGCACTCGTTTGGTTCTTGGCGTAAAGCCTACTGGGCTCATTCCTTGGTCTTCTCGATTAAAACCAACTAATTCCTCAATTTCTGCCAAAATATTTTCTGCCGTTACATCTTGAGAGGCTAGCACTTTGGCTGCCACACCGTTTCCTTCTTTCACTAAGCCATAAAGCAAATGCTCAGTTCCGATATAGTTATGTCCTAATTCAATGGCTAAATCATTTGCAATTTCAATCGCTTGTTCTGCACGATTGGTAAATTTATATACCATATTTTCCTCCTATTCCTTTTCTTTACGGATTTTCTCAATTACTTCTGGACGTTTATAGTCCCTTGCTCGAATATCTAATTTCTCGCCTAAGAATTTTTGTAAATTTCCTGGTTTTAGATTAACTTGTAACTTACGAATTTGTTTATCTGTTAATTCGTCTAAAATACCTAAGTCCACGCCTAGTTTAATTTCCGATAATAAACTGCCAGCTTCTTGTGCTGTCATGGCTTTGGCATAAACGAATGTACCAAACGAACGATAAACCTTATCTTTTAATTCCATTTCTCGTTTGGTTAAGTATTTACGAGCAACTCGTTCCTGTTCCATTACACGCTCGGTAATGGCTTTACTGTTTTTGATAATATTCTTTTCGGTAATTCCCAAAGATTGATTGCTTGTAATTTGGTAATACTCGCTTCCTTCTCCATAGCAATTTTGAACGGTCATACCAAAGTTATTGATAACACGAAGCATACTACTCATATTTCCGCTTTTGGTTAGTCCTGGCAAGTGGACAATGACGGACGCTTTCATACCAGTTCCGACATGGCTTGGGTTACTGGTTAGATAGCCAAATTGCTCATCGCAAGCATAATCTAATAACTCATTTAGTTTTTCGTCAACACTGATGGCACGGTTTGCCGCTTCTTCTAATGCAAAACCTGCTGCAAAGGCTTGAATTTTAATATGGTCTTCTTCTCCAATTAAAATACACAAGTTTTCCTCTGGGTTCATAGCAATGGCTGCATATGGATTTTTTGTTTTTCCAAACTCTGGTGTGATTAAATGTTTTTCCACGAGGCTTAATATTGTTACTTCGTCCATATCTGCTAGTTTGAGTAAGTTTAGGTCAAATCCCACACTTGGTAATATTTCTTTGATTTTCTCATATAACTTTTGGGCATCAGCATTCGTTTCTTTTAGAGAAAACGGTATGCTTCTTAGATTTCGTGCCAAACGCACTCTTGTACTAAGGACCACATCGGACGCTTCTCCTGCTTGAAAGTACCAATTCTCCATTTCTATTCCTCCTTTTTGTCTTCCATTTGTTTGATTTCATCTCTTAATTTTGCAGCATCTTCGTAACGTTCTTCTTTGATGGCTTTTTTCAAGTCTTCTTGACATTGTTCTAATCTTGTTTTTTCTTGTTTTGGTTTCTTGTCTTCAAATTGGATTTTCTCCTTGGAAATACTGCCAATTCTTCCAACATGTTTGTTGTTTCCATGTAGGCTTTTCAAGATTGGCGAGATTTTATCTCGAAACGCATCATAGCAATGTGCACAGCCAAATTTTCCAGTATGCAGCAACTCCTCATAGGTCATATGGCAATTCTCACATTCGAGTTCCTTTGGACGAATGAAATCTGTTAGCAGATTGGTATCTTCATATTGTTGAAAGATATCTCCAAATAGGCTAGAAAAATCCATTGCCATTGGCATTTCAAAATCGTCTAGTCCCATTTGTTTCGCACATTCGGAACATAACTTAATTTCTTTTTTCTCTCCATTGATAATCTGAGTATAATGGAAATTTGCTTCCTTTTTTCCACAATTTTGACACATCATCGTTTTATCCTCCTTTTGAATTTAGTCTTCTACTAAATTCAATAACATATTTTTGAAAATACTAGCACGCAAAGCATCTCGCATATCCTGCGG
>CANSOY010000092.1 GCA_947648765.1 uncultured Clostridium sp. | reverse complement strand
GTAACAAGTGGAACACAAGGAGAAACAGGATATTATAGAAGTAATGTGACTGTAAAAATATCTGGAAGTGATGTAACCAGTCCGATCAAAAAGATGACGTATAAAATATCTGGAACTGCCAAAACAGCAGGAAAAGTAGCAGGACAAAGTGTAACAGCAAATCAAGTAGTAAATATAGGAGAAGTGGATATATCATATAATGGAACATTTGTTGTTGAGGCAGATGGAATTTGGACAGTTACTGCATATGCATATGATGTGTCAGGAAGAAAATCTACAGTAAGTGGAAGTTTAGTATTTACAAGGGATACCGTAAAACCAGTTGTAACAGGATTTAGTGCAAAGTCTGCATCTGAAACAACTGCAACAGTAAGTGTAACAGCAAGCGATGAACTAAGTGGTATAGGAACTACTAATTCAACTTACACATATTATATAGGAACGACAAGTAAAGCGACTCAGAAAGCAAATACGTATACTTATACTGGCCTAACAAAGACAACAGATTTTAATACATTTAAAGTAACAGCCAAAGATAAAGCGGGAAACACTAGTGAAGCGATGAACCCAACTTCGATTACTTATTACTTAGCAGACAGAGCAGCAGTAGGAGATTATGTAGCATATGATGCTGGAATCTGGCCAGATGGACAGGAGTATAATAGTACTTGGCCTAGGTGGTACCGCCAACCAGGAGCAAATTGGAAAAATTGGGGGATGTTTGATGGTTTTACGGCAGGAACAGATAAAGGTTTATCAGTTGGATCGTATCGATATCAGGCAGCATTTAAAGGCGATACAAATGGGTGGAGAGTTTTACGAAAAGTGGGGAATGGCGAATCTGGTATAGTTCATTTAATTAGTGCTGGTACTCCAGTTGTTTATTATGCAACCGAAGATCCTTCAACGGTTTCTCAAAGATTGGATGATTTCTGTGATAAGACTTTTACAAATACGGAATTAGCAACGCGTAGTAGAAGTGTGAGCATAAGTGCGTATAGAGATGGCTATAATGACGGAACGGTCATATGGGGTCATAGACTTTCTAGTAGCAAGCTATGGTTTTGGTACACAAATTGGAACACTGATATCTGTTGTGGATACAACAACACGTATTATGATTACGATAGCGAGAATGGAGACTATACAGAACCAATAGGTGTGAGACCAGTAATTTATCTAGAATCAGGAATAAAATGCTCAAGTAGTGCAAGCGAGAGTTATTTAGGACAAAATTGCTATTCTATTTATACACCATAGGGTTGAAATAATCAGAAAAATATCTTGAAATCCAGTGAAAGTCGATCACTGGATTTTTTTATTGTTGCAATTTGGTAGTAATTGTAATATAATTGAGCAAGAAAATTTAAGGAACGAGGAAGAGATATGAAAGCAATCGAAATTAGAAACAAATACTTAAAATTTTTTGAAAGATATGGACATGCTGTTGTACCAAGCGCACCACTTGTACCAGAAAATGACCCTTCTGTCCTATTTACGACAGCAGGTATGCAACCACTTGTACCATATCTATTAGGAGAAAAGCACCCGGCAGGTAATAAATTAGTGGATTATCAAAAGTGCGTCCGTACTGTAGATATTGATGAAGTGGGAGATAACCGCCACTTAACATATTTTGAAATGCTAGGAAATTGGTCATTGGGAGCATATTTCAAAGAAGAAGCAATCGCTATGAGTTTTGAATTTCTAACCAAAGAATTAGGAATTCCGGTGGAAAAATTATCTGTAACTTGCTTCGCAGGGGATGAGGATTGCCCAAGGGACGAAGTAGCAGCAGCGTGTTGGAAAAAAGCAGGACTTCCAGCGGATAAAATCTATTTCTTTGGAAAAGAAGATAACTGGTGGATTGCAGGAGAAGAAGGACCTTGTGGACCAGATACCGAAATGTTTTATGATACCGGAAAAGAGCCATGTTGCCCAGACTGTAACCCTTCCTGCGGTTGTGGTAAATATGTGGAAATCTGGAACAATGTTTTTATGGAATACTACAAAGATGCAAACGGTTACCGCAAATTAGAACAAAAAAACGTAGATACTGGACTTGGACTCGAAAGAATGGCAATGTTGCTACAAGGAAAAGCAACTCCATTTGATACCGAAATCTTTGCACCAATTATGCAAAAACTAGAAGAATTAGCAAGTGTATCAGATTTACAAAGTAAACGAATTGTAGCAGAACATTTGCGTTCTAGTATGATGATGATATCTGACGGAGCGAAACCAAGCAATGTAGATCGTGGGTATGTGCTTAGAAGACTCATTCGTCGTATGACAAGACACTTAAACAAATTGCAAATTAACCTAGACGAATTAGAAAGACTGATTAACCTAACGATAGACAATGCTTTCGAAATGTATCCAGAACTAGAACCAAACCGTTCTATGATTGTTTCAACGATTATCGAAGAAAAAAATAAATTCATGAAGACCCTATCACACGGAGAAAAAGAATTTGAAAAGGCTTTAGCGAAAGCAAGAGAAGAGGGCAAGGACAAAATCACAGGAGATGTTATCTTCAAGTTATATGAAACCTATGGTTTCCCACCAGAAGTAACCGAAGAACTTGCCAAAGAAAATGGCTTTGAACTAGACTTTTCTGAGTTTGACATCTTATTTAAGGCACATCAAGAAAAATCTCGTTTAGGAAGTGAGCAAAAATTCAAAGGAGGACTGGCAGAACAAAACGAAGTAACAATTGCCTACCATACAGCTACTCACTTACTCCATAAAGCCCTACAAATTGTATTAGGAGAGCATGCAAAGCAAAAGGGTTCCAATATTACCGTAGATCGTTTGCGTTTTGACTTCTCTCATCCAGAGAAAATGACAAAAGAGCAACTAGAAGAAGTAGAAAAGATTGTCAATGAAAAGATTGCAGAAGATTTACCAGTAACTTGTGAAGAAATGACCTTAGAAGAAGCAAAAGCAAGTGGAGCAACTGGCTTGTTTGAGAATAAATATGGAGAAAAAGTAAAGGTATATTCCATCGGAGATTTCAGCAAAGAAATTTGTGGTGGACCTCATGTAACCCATACAGCAGAATTAGGACATTTCAAAATTAAAAAAGAAGAATCAAGTTCAGCAGGAGTTCGCAGAATTAAAGCAATACTAGAGAAATAAGGAGGAAAAGAGATGAACGAAAACTGTATTTTTTGCAAAATTATAAAAGGAGAAATCCCAAGTAAAAAAGTATATGAAGACGAAGAATTTTTGGCTTTTCATGATATTAATCCTGCAGCAACCATTCATATTCTTGTTATTCCAAAGGTACATATTCCAAATTTGCAAGAAGTAACAGACGAAACAGTAATTAGTAAAGCATATTGCGTTATTCAAAAGATTGCAGTGCAAGAAAATTTTGCAAAAACAGGCTACCGTGTAATTGTGAATTGTGGAAAAGATGCGGGGCAAGAAGTCATGCACTTACATTTTCATATCTTGGCAGGAGAAGAATTAGGACCGAAAATTCGTTAAACAAAGGAAAAACTGGATTTTCTAAAAAATATGTGATATAATGGTAGTATATAGAGAAAATCAGAAAAAACACAAGAAAAGAAGAGGTGGGTATTTATGAATAGTAAATATAGTAAATTATTAACCATTATTTTAGTAGTAGCCATTATTATTGTTGTTATTCTATTTATATTTTTTGGTATTCAAATTTATAAACAATATTATGTAGAAAAACAACAAAGTGATATGTCCGAGATTTTTGATAGCCAAGTTTCTGCTACAAATGTAACAACACCACAGCCACCAACCAATACGAATACAACGACTTCTAACGAGGTTGTTGCACCAGTTATTACAGATAATGAAAATACAGTAGGACAAGGTGGTTCGGGTTCTGGCGGTAGTGGAGGCAGTTCTGGTGGAATTAAATATAAAGGATATACAATGGTAGGAAAAATTGAAATCCCCAAAATTAAAGTAAACTATCCAATCCTAGCCAAAACCAGTACAAAAGCAATCGAAATTGCAGTATCTGTTCTATATGGACCAGGTCCAAACAAAGTTGGAAATACTGTAATTGTAGGACATAACTATAAAAACGGAACCATGTTCTCAAATAACAAGAAATTAGAGGCAGGGGACGAAATCTACATTACCGATACAGACGGAAACCGTATCAAATACATCATTTATGATAAGCAATTACTTGCACCAGAAGATTTTGAATATGCTTCAAGAGATACCAAGGGAGCAAGGGAAATTTCATTATCAACTTGTACAGATGATGTAAATAGCAGATTAGTAATTTTCGCAAAAGAGTCAACTTAGAAAAAAAGAAGATGGCATTTCAAAAGTGCTCTCTATTTGCGTGGAAAAGACTATTTACAAAAGTGTCGAAAAAACATATAATATAGGA
>CANSOY010000091.1 GCA_947648765.1 uncultured Clostridium sp. | reverse complement strand
TACAGGAGAAGTAGAGATAGCCAACAATGGAACAATCCAAATACAAGCAGATGGAAACTGGACAGTAACATCCTATACTTATGACGTATCTGGAAGAAAATCTGCGGTAAGTGGAAGTTTAGTATTCACAAGAGATACAGTAAAACCAACAATATCTAGTTTTACGAGGACAGCAAGAACAGGAACAACAATCAATGTAAGTGTAAGTGCGAGTGATGCTCTTTCTGGAATAGGAACAACAAATTCAACTTATACATATTATCAAGCAAGTACAAGTAAAGGAACGTCTAAGTCAAATAGTTTCCAATATACAGGACTAACGGATTTAACAAATTATACATTCAAAGTAATAGTAAAAGATAAAGCAGGAAATGTAAGTGATGAAAAGACATTAACGACAATAACAGCGGGAACTAAGAACTTTGATTATACAGGAGGAATACAATCATTTACTATACCTGATACAGGAACATATAAATTGGAAGTGTGGGGAGCGGAAGGAGGGTTTGTTGATGGCTGGAATAAAGGAGGCTATGGTGGCTATTCGGTAGGTAATATTCGAGGAACAGCATCAAGTTTGCTTTACATTTGTGTAGGAGGTTTCCCTACGAGGGGCGAAGGAGGGTATAATGGCGGGGGCGCCGGACATTATGGATGGCGTGGTTGCGCCGGTGGCGGAGCCTCACATATTGCTTCTTCAGCCGGGCTTTTGACGGAGTTAGAGGGAAAGAAAAGTTTAATCTACATCGTTGCAGGTGGCGGTGGTGGTGGTGGTGGTTCGCAACACCAATACAGTGATTATTCGGCTCGGAGGCCACGGAGGTGGATATGAGGGTGGAGTTGGTGGCGCTAGAGGCTGGTATGAAACGTCTGGGGGAGCTCAGACATCTCCGGGAAGTGGTGATCTGGGCTGGGGTGGGTCGCGTGGGGCTGGGGTAAAAGGAGGAGAAGGGTCTCCTGGCTGGAATTATGGGGGCGGTGGCGGTGGAGGCCTTTTTGGAGGGGGTGGCGGTGCTCATTGGACGAACATGGGAGAAGCGGTCCGGTAGTCCTGGCGGAGGCGGATCTGGATACCTGGGAGCGATGTTGACGAATGCGTGCATGTATAGTTATTTGACTGGTTTTACATCAACGGATCCTGCAACTAAAACAGTTTCAACTTCATATGTGTCAGGAACTGCTACATCAGGTTATGCAAAACGAGGCAATGGTTTTGCAAAAATAACCTTGGTCGATTGAGTTAAACTTAAAAATGTAAAAATTACCAATACGGGCTCTCTTTTTGAGAGCCCTTTTTATGTTGTTGTTTTCTTCTGTTCTGTTTTCATGCAAATTTGCATAAGATATGTGTGGAATTTCTTGACAGAATAGCCTTGTTATTGATAAGATAAGAAAGAAAAAATGGGAGGAAACTATGATACTTTATCCAGAAGCATATTTTGATAATGTTCTACAAATTGATGTACCTTTTTTGCAATCAAATGGGCTATCTGGCTTAATCTTGGATGTAGACAATACCTTAATTGATTTGGATAAAAAAATGCTCCCAGGAACGATAGAATGGGCAAATTCTCTAAAATCTGCTGGCATAAAATTATGTATTTTGTCCAATAGTAATAAAAAAGAAAAAGTGGAGAAGGTGGCTTCGGATTTATCCATCCCCTATTTCTATTTTGGAAAAAAACCTTTGAAATGTGGCTTTCGTAAAGTTTTGAAAACATTTGAATTAGAAAGCGCTACGGTTGGCGTAGTAGGCGACCAAATTATGACAGACATTATTGGGGCAAGAAGAAGCAAGATGTTTCCCATTTTAGTCAAACCAATCAGTGAAAAAGATATTTGGATTACCAAAATGAAAAGACCACTCGAACAAAAAATTATTAACGCATATCTAAAGAAAAAAGGAGATAAAAAGAAATGATGTACATAAATGATATTCATATCCTATGGTATTTTGTAGTCGGAGTATTAGGATTATTCGTAGGATATTTCGTGCAATGGTGCAATATGCGTTTACCAGAGTACAAAAAAGTATTTTGCAAAGACTTTATTACCACTTTTGCAAAATGTGGCAAACCAAGTTATATTCTCATGATATTAACAGCTGTTTTATACATTGCAGCCCTGTATTTTGCACCAAGTTGGTTTCAAGCTATCAAGTATCTATGCTTAGTGCCAATGCTACTGATTGCTTTTTGCATTGACTACAAGCATTGCATTATTCCAAACCGTTTAACCCTTACTATGTTTGAATTGGGACTTATTTTTGCTTTCATTGAGGGAATGGTAAGTATCAACTTCGCGATTGACCGCTTTTTAGGCGTTCTAGTCGGTGGCGGTATCTTCTTAGGAATTACCCTACTTGGTGGACTTATTCTAGGAAAAGAAGCCATGGGATTAGGCGATGTAAAGATTATGGGAGCACTTGGACTTTTCTTTGGCTGGCGTATGATGCTAATTGTATCTCTTCTTGCTTTCTTAATTGGTGCTGTAATTAGTGTCATTTTACTATTAACCAAAGTAAAGAAAACAGACGAATATATTCCATTTGGACCGTTTATTGTAATAGCCACTTTTATGGTTATGTATATACCTTTTCAATATTTGGTATATGGCTTATTAAAAATCTTTACCTTAGGAATGTTCCACTAAAAAAGAATGTTGGGTGATAATTATGAACACAAAAATTAAATGGTTGCGCGACAAGATTAACTTGCTCAATATGCAAGGAATTATTATATCTGACCCAATTAATGTCCGCTATCTAACCAATATCCAAGCAGAAGGTGTTTTACTAATTACAAGAAAAGAAAACATTTATCTGACTGATGGAAGGTACATTGAAGAAGTCAATCATACCTTAACCATTGATGACGAAATTTCGGCCTATGATGTGAAAGACATCTCACCGTATGATTATGAAAACTTTTTTTCTTTCTGCGAGAATGTAGGATTTGAGGAATATTTTGTAACCTATGCGAAATATAAACAATATATGAGACAATACAAAATTAATAGTTTAGAAGAAACTGACCATATCATTGAAAAACAACGTATGGTAAAAGATGAAGAAGAAATAGCTTGTATTGCAAAAGCCTGTGAGGTAACGGATCAATGCTTCGAACATTTGCGAGAATGGATCCAAATTGGAATGACAGAAAAACAAGTGGCAGAAGAAATTGAAACATTTTTTCAAGCCAATGGAGCAGATGGACTTGCCTTTGAAACCATTGTGGCATCTGGTGCCAATTCGTCCAAACCACACGCTATTCCAACCGATAAGCCTATTGAACATGGCGACCCAATCGTGATTGATATGGGTTGTAAATACCATGGCTATTGTTCCGATATGACCAGAACCGTATTTGCAGGAACTATTCCAGACCATGTCAAACCCGTTTATGACTTGGTACTAAAAAACCAAAAGTTAGTGCAAAATGATTTAGTAGATGGAGCTAATTTGAAGTTTATTTCGAAAATGGTAGAAAATGATTTCCGATTAAATCATTATAATTTAATCCATAGTATCGGACATGGTGTAGGACTAGAAGTGCATGAATTACCATATTATTCCTTGAAAACAGACAGCATTATCAAAGAAAATATGGTACTTGCGAATGAGCCAGGAATATACATTCCAAACCGCTTCGGCGTTCGTATTGAAGATACTATTTTAATCACAAAATCCGGTAATGAAAGCCTTACGAAAGGCGATAAAAATTATATCATTGTTGGCATTTAAGGAAAACTTGCTTTTTCTTTGAATTTGTAGTAAAATATTTGAGTATGTGTAAATAATAAATCTATTTAAGGGGGAAAATAAATATGGCAGAAAAATTTGCAGGAGATTTTCGTAAAGGAACCACATTTGAAATGGAAGGAAACGTATTCAAAGTAGTAGACTTCCAACACGTAAAACCAGGAAAGGGTTCTGCATTCGTTCGTACAAAATTAAAGAACGTAATTACAGGAGCAGTTATTGATAAAACATTCAATCCATCGGATAAATATCCAGAAGCAACCATCGAAAAAAGAGAAATGCAATATCTATACAATGATGGTGACCTATATTATTTTATGGATAATGAAACCTACGAGCAAATGCCCTTGAACAAAGACGTTCTAAGCGATGCTTTAAAATTCTTAAAAGAGAATATGAATGTAACCGTTATTTCGTATAAAGGAAATGTATTCTCAGTAGAACCACCAATGTTTGTGGAGCTAGAAGTTACATATACCGAACCAGGATTTAGTGGAAATACGACCACCACTTCTGGAAAACCAGCAACCTTAGAAAATGGTTACGAAATTTCCGTTCCGCTATTTGTTAACATCGGAGATACCATCCGTATTGACACAAGAACTGGCGAGTATATGGAAAGAGTATAGAAAGGAATGCTAAAAATCCATGTCAGATT
>CANSOY010000090.1 GCA_947648765.1 uncultured Clostridium sp. | reverse complement strand
GATACTCTATCTTTGATATATCTACATTGTTACTATCTTGTCCTTTGAAACTAAACTCTATATTTGGACTTCGACTATATTGTAAACTTCCTTCGCTTCCTTCATTTAGACTTTCTCCTTCGCTTTGTAACGCATTACTACTTATCCAAAAAGCTGGTTTTGAGATGACATCACTAGATACTCGGTTTCCTGCTTCGTCTTTTACAATGACATACATATCATAGGTCTTAGTTGCATCTAAATTTTCATATAATTTACTAGTATCACTTGTTGCTGCTGGTATATCATAAGACGTACTTGGTGCTAATTTATATTGATAGGTATATGGAGTCGATGTTAGTCCTGATGCTCCATCTAGTGCATCAACGCTAACTCTAAATCCTTGTCCTACATTGTCTTGTATCTCTTGTTCTCCTGTAAATGAACGAATAACTGGTCTTGTTGCATCTCTCTTAAAATTTAATGGTTCCGATGTAGATATTCGGTTACCACCATCGTCATAAGTGTATGCTGTTATTGTAAAATCTCCATCTGTTGCTACTTTTATGGTTGTTCCATTTGCTATTTCAATTTCTCTTGGTGTAATTTTTCCTACTTCGTATTCATACGTTTGTGCATAATTTCCTATTGTTCCTTTTTCATATACAGTTCCTTGTACACGATAAGTCACTCGACTTGATCCAGCATCAGTTCCTAATACACGTATAGTTACATTACTTGTATACCATTCATTATCTCCTATATTCCCACTAGGTGTTAAAGTAATTCCACTATCTGGTCTGGTATCTGTTTCTCTTTTGAACCACATTACAACTGCATTTGATTTTTGCCCCTGTGTATCATATGCATACGCTGTTACAGTATACTCTCCATTTTTCGTAAATGTTAGTGTTCCGCCATTTTCGATATCTAATTCACGTACTAAACCACTTGGATAGAGTTCATCGTTAATTTCTGGTACCGTTGTAGTTAGGATATATTTTATTCGTTGTGTTTTGTCCTCTGTATAAATTTGGAGAGTTACATCACTACGATAGAAACTTGCTGCTACTTGTTCTCCTTCAATTACTCGAATAATTGGGTCTTGTGCATCACCTCCAATAACTGGTCCAGTTTGTGAATTATTTGTGTTTACAAGTGTACCTGGATTATTTGTTCCGCCTTGGTTGGTGTGTGTGCCGTTTTCTCCTCCCTCGGAGCCTCCACCTGTATCGGTTCCTGGTATAATGCCTATACCACTATACAAACCGTTATCTTTTAACTCATTTTGCAGTTGTGCGAGTTGGGCATTATCATAGGTTGTTTCATTGGTAATTAAGTTCTTGGTATCTTTTGCTTGCAAGATTATTCCATTTTCTCCTATGACTGCATTGAGCGTTATTCCTGCCAAGATTATTAGTACGACTATTGTTACTAGTCGTGCCATTATTCTTGAATATATGAAAAAACAGGCGAATTCTTTTGTCATGGAATTTACCTGTTTTTCTTTTTCTACTTGTTCTCTTCTTTTTACATTTCTTCTTGCATTTTCTTGATTTCTTCTTCGCTTAGACCTGTTGCTGTACTAATGTCTTGCACGTTCATTTGCATTTCTAACATTTTCTTTGCAATTTCTCTTTTCGCGTTCTCTCTTCCTTGCTGCTCCCCTTTTATTACTCCTCTTCTTTCCCCAATTTTCTCGCCTTTTTTCTGTCCTTTTAATTCTCCTCTTGCTATTCCTCTTGCTTCTCCTTCTTCTTGTGCCATTTCAAGCCCTACTTGGTAATCCATTTGTGCTAGTTTCTGGTGAAATGCAATATCTCTCATTCGGTCATCTTGGCTTAGTTTTTCCAGTTCTTTTTCTGCATCTTGTACCTTTTTATTCTTCTCCATACTCTTTTTCGTCCTTTCTGATGTAGGATTATCTAAGAAGTATAACCAGTCTAATAATTCGTCTTGTGCTTCTTCTTTCCCTTGTATCTTTGGTAACTCTATGATATGGATTTCCAAGGCTTCTGTCAAGCCAGCCGTTCGTGCTTCTGCCTCAATTATCTCCCATTTCGTATGGTATTCTAAACCTTTTAATTGTTTTAATTCAAAATTTGTAATCCAAATGGAAATCGTTTTTTTCAGTTTGGTATAACTTTCTCCTTCTTTGATTGAGTTTTTGTACATCTCACTCCAATAATATAACATTCGTTCTGCTAAACTTTTATGGTCTACCATTTGCATTTCAATATTGCAATTCTCTGTTCCATCAATGATTGCTCGTACATCCAAAATGCTCATTTTATCTTCTGGTGTATCTTTGCCTAACATTCTCGTTTGGCTTAAATCAATTTTTTCAATCCTCCTTTTTAGGATTTTTTCTAAAAAGTCTTTGGTCAGTTCTTCTCGTTCTTGTCTTCCAAATAGTTCTTGAAAAACAGCATCTAATTTGGGAGATAAATACTTTTGTTCATTTTCCATCCATTTCCTCCTATTGGTTTTTCAATTTTCGGCACGACAAATAGCCCTATAAAATAGGTTCGTTCTTTTCTTTGTTCTTTTTTATTCTTTTGGAAAAAGGTAAGAGATCTCTTGTTTTGATTTACAAAAATCTTGGAATAAAATGATTTAGATTTTTTCTATTTTATCTAATTTGTTTACCTTCTCCTATTAAATACTATTTTTCCATATTTGTCAATATTTTCCATTTACGTTCTACTTTTTTCTTTTCTTACTTTCTCCCAGCAGTTTCCATTTTGGTCATTCAAACTTGCTTGTCCCTAGATATTTCTGCATATATTTCAAATAAATTGCAAAAGCTTTACAAAATTGTTACGAAATTCCAGATTTTCCTTGCTCTTCCTTGGGAAAAGTGATATAATAGGTACGTATTGAAATTTACATAAAGTAATATAAACATGAGACACATACAAGGAGGTTTTTTATGAATTGCAAAAAGGCTTTATTGATTGTTGTTGTTACTTTTTTAATCACAAGTCTTATCTTAGCCATTATGCAACCGGGTTTAATCCGTGAAGCACTTTCTATGGCTTCTTTATCTGACGCAAAGTACCAACAAGTCGATTACGCAACAAACGAAAGAGGAACTTTTATCAATGCGCCGTTAGATTCGCGACCAATTGGGCGTGAATATATCCAGAATTTAGCTGTAACCGCTGGTTATAACTATGTTGAAATTAGTTCTGGACTAGATTATGCAAATGGAGATAACAGTTATCGTGCTGGAAATCCAACAACCGTTCAAACTTCTTTAGCCAATACCGTACGTGCTAACAACTATACCGATACAACGGTTGTGATTAACACATCTTCGTATTTCCATGGCGGACTGATTGCAAACCGTATGCTAAGTAGTTATGCGAATATGGACCAAAAGATGTCTAGCCTTAAAAACTTGCTTTCTTCTTATACAAGACCTACCTACTACGTTATTATGCAAGTACCTAGAACCATCCCAGATACCAGAGTACTCGCATTCCCATCTGGCATTACTGCCACCAGCAAAGTAGATGGTTTAGAAGCCTACTATAACAAAGCAAATAAAAAGACAGGTGGTCAAGTAACCTTTGAACAAGCATTACTTGATTGGACCTACTTATACTATTCACAAAAAGCAGGAAATACCTTACCACAAGATGCTTATGTTCGTAATTTCTATAACGATTTCTATGGAAAATATAAGGCATATCTTGACTCCTATCTTGGTGTATTTGAGCAATCTTACGCATACTTAAACCAACTATATATAATGAAGAACCAAAACTATAAGTTTAACCTCGTTATTTCAGCAGATTACTATGTTACATCCAACTTCATTAACAGCCATGCTGGAAAATCTGGTTTTGCTTGGATTAAAAAAGACGCTACTGGAAAAGCAATTCCATACTGTGGAACTCGTTATGTAGCAGACTTTGCCGAAATTTATTCTAACTTTGGTCCTGTTGTTTCTGGAACCGAAACGACAACTTATCTTGTTTTAGCAGCAGATTTAATGAAACGTAATGGAACTGGTGTAGACTTTATTACACGCGACCCATCGACCAATGGTGGACTTAATGGACTTGTTCCACAAGCCCAAGGATATTATGACAGAAAAAATACCAAAGATTTACTTGACGAAAAAACAGAATATATTAACCGCTATGTACGTAACACTAGTTTAGCAGTTAACTTCTATGTATTTAACTCTGGTGTTACAACTAATATTCAACCAGACTATGCTAACTTAATGGTAAGCAATGTATATCAAAGAATGGAAACACAAGAAGATTACCCAGCTGCTATGGTAGATTTATCTGGAAAGTTTGATGAAACCGTATTCAATGCTTTTCTACGTAACAGCAATCGTAACCACAGCATTTACGATTTAGTCTACTGTGGTGGAATTTATTCAGCTGCTGGTAGTTTGGATATGGCTCTTGCCGCATCGAGTGTAGCTGCTGTTTTGAATGCA
>CANSOY010000089.1 GCA_947648765.1 uncultured Clostridium sp. | reverse complement strand
AGTCATCATGTTCTTCGTCAATGATAATCATTCCCAAGTTTTGGGCTGGTGCAAAAACAGCAGACCTTGCCCCAATCATAATCTGGGCTCTTCCTTCTTTCATTTTGCACCAACTATCATATCGCTCACCAATGGATAATTTACTGTGTAAGACTGCAATTTTTTCTTCGCCAAAACGAGCAATAAAACGGTCAACGGTTTGTGGGGTAAGGGAAATTTCTGGGACTAATAGAATACTACTTTTTCCTTGTTGTAAGCATTTTTCAATGAGTTGCAAATACACTTCTGTTTTGCCAGAACCAGTTACTCCTTTTAATAGAAACTCGCAAAACAGCCCATCTTCCATCGTATCACAGATGGTGTAAAATGCCTGCTCTTGTTCTTCATTTAAGGATAAGTTTTGGCTACTTGCCACTACTTTATGCAAAAACGGATTACGTTCTACTTGTTTTTCTTGGATGGTAACATAGCCATTTTTTTCAAGTGTTTTTATAATGCTACGAGATACCTCGGTAAACATTTCTACATCGGCGACTAAGTTTTCTCCATTTTCGATTAAGAAACGAAGCAAGCAGATATGCTTTTCCGATTTTATCTTTCCTGCTGTTATTTCTTCTTCTATCTCATCTGGCTCTCTGGCTAGGCTAACAAATGATTGGCTTTTTTCTTTCACACGATTGGTTACATCTTTTGTGGTAACCCCTGGTGGCATTAACAATTTCATGCAGTCCGACCAATTACAAAAATATCTTTTTTCCATCCATTTTGCTAGTTCTAAATCCTCGCTTGTCAAATAGCGGTTACCTTCCACACTCGCAATTTCTTTTACTTCATACGTGGTAGCCTCTTTTAACCCAACCACAAAGCCTTCTTCTAACTCTTTTTGTTTTCCAAAAGGAATACGTACACGACTTCCCACTTGAACCTTTTGGATTAGTTCTTGTGGAATAGCATAATCAAAAGTCTTATTTAGTTTTTTGGCATTTCGGTTAATGACTACTTCTGCTATCATGCTTTCGCTTCCTTTCTTTTTCTCTTGCCCTAGTATATCAAAAAAATTGGCTTAGGACAACAAAAATAGCCATAAAATCTATGGCTATTTCTTTTTAGAATTGTAAGGCTTGTCCTTTTAATTTTAACTCATTTTCAATAATTGCCAGAATAATTTGAACCGTTTTTTCTAAATCGTTATTTTTAATGACATAATCATAACAACCAATTTTTGACTCTTCATAATCAAAACGGTTTAAGCGAAGTCTAATTTCTTTCATATTTGGCTTTTCTTCACGATTTAGTAAACGCTCTTCTAATACTTCTTTTGGCACTTTCAAAAAGACGGTTACCACTTTTACATCATCTTTCAAAATACGAATAAGATTTTCCGTTCCATTGACATCCATATCTTTTACGATGACTTTGCCTTCTGCAATTTTCTCATTCATATATTTTTTGGAAGTTCCATAATAATGTTCATGGTGTACATCGTATTCATAGAGTTCGCCTGCATGTATCATGCGTTCAAATTCTTCTGTCGTAACAAAATCGTATGGATCGCCTTGAACTTCCCCATCACGTGGTGCGCGGTCTGTTACGGATGGCAATGATACAACATAGTCTAGGCGTTTCATGATTTCTTTTTTGATGGTATCTTTTCCAGCACCAGATACTCCAGATAATAGAACTAACATACTCTCACCTTGCCTTCCGCAATTTCTACTGCTGCGGTTGTTACTGGTGATTCATATTCTTTATCTGTTAAGACAGGACTTCCTAACGAAATTTGTCTTGCTCTTTTTGCTGTTGCAATCACAAGCACAAATTTGTTATCTACTTTTGTTAATAATTCTTTTACGGTTGGTCTTACCATCATAATTTTATTTCCCCCTTATTCTTCTTCAATGCTTTCATCTTTTTCGAGTCTTCCTGCTACTGTTTCTGGTTGTACAGCAGACAGGATAATATGACCTGAATCCATAATTAGTACGGCTCTTGTTCTTCTTCCATAGGTAGCGTCAACTGCTTGCCCACTATCTTTTGCTTCTTGTACAATTCGTTTGATGGGAGCGGATTCTGGACTTACAATAGCAATAATGCGGTTTGCTGATACAATGTTGCCAAATCCAATGTTAATTAGTTGCATCCTTTTTCTCCTTTACTCAATATTTTGAACTTGTTCCCTTATGTCTTCTAAAATGGTCTTCATTTCAATTACATGGTTGGTAATTTCTAGTTTACCAGATTTTGAACCGATGGTATTGGTTTCTCGGTTCATTTCTTGCATTAAGAAATCTAATTTCTTTCCGACTGGCTTTTCTTCTTGCAATAAAGTTTTCATTTGGATTAAATGGCTTTTTAATCTGGTCAATTCTTCTTCAATGGAAACTTTATCTGAATAAATGACAATTTCTTGTGCCAATCTTGCTTGGTCAACGACATCCGTTTTTAGGATTTCCTTTATTCTTTCCTCCAATTTTACTACATATTCGTCAATAAGTCCAGTACTCTCGGCTGAAATTTGTGTTACAATCGTTTCAATCTTCTGTCTTCTTGCTTCTAAATCTTCTGCGATTTTCTTGCCTTCCGCTTCTCGCATTTGCACAAATCCGGTTAGTGCCTCTCGTAAAGTAGCGCCAAGTTCTTGCCAAATCACTTCAGAGCCCTCTTCTTCGACTTGTAAATTAAATACATCTGGCATTTTTACTAGGTCAATCACACGGATATCTCCGTTTAGTCCGTTTTCGCTCGCAAGTTCTTTTAATTCTTTCAAATACTCTTCTGCAAGTCCTCGATTGATACGAACGATTTTCCCTTCTTCACTATAGTTGTTAAAGGTAATGGACACATCAATTTTACCCCTTGTAATGGTTGCTAATACTTCTTTGCGGATTTTTTCTTCGAAATAACTGATGTTTCTCGGCATACGAATATTGATATCGTTATATTTATGATTCACACTACGGATTTCCACAATATATTCACGATTGTTTACTTCTTTATGGGCTCTTCCAAAGCCTGTCATACTTTTCATAGTTTACTCCTACTCTTGTTCCATTTCTTTCTTCATATTTTTCACTAAATAGGCACGTTTTCCTTTGATATAGATTACCAAAGATTTTATGGTATAATAAATGGCAAAACTAATTGCAATGGTAATGGAAAGGCTACATAGTTTATCTGGGAAAAATGCTTGCAAGTAAAGTAGCATCATGCTGGCAATCGATAATGCCAAAAATTCCACTGAAATGATCGCAATATGCCCAGAATCTTTTCGGTAAGCTACTTCAAAAAGTAGGATGGTAATCCCTAAAAAACCACAACTGAAAAGTCGAATAATCCTTAGAAAGACTTCTATTTCTGTATGATGATGTAGATAGTTAATGTAGATAAAGTAAACCAGAATAACGGCTGCTGCAGCTAAATTGAAGAAAAGTCTTTCATTGATTTTGAGCATTTCTTTTTTGGTAAGTGCTTTTCGTTCTTCTATAATGCCTTCCATATTTTTGAGTTGCTTTTCTTCCTCTTCTTTGTTCTTCAAAATTTTATGGCCTTTTTTTGCTTGCTCAAGTACTTGCTCTAATTCTTCATTTTTGAGTTCTAATTTTGCTTCTTTTTCTTTATCACTGACTTGCCTTGCTACAATTCCTCTTACAATTTTCTCTAACTCGTGTTTGTCTTCTAATTTTGCCATATCTGGTGCTCGATATTCATCTTTTCTACGGTCTTTTTTTCTTGGTCCAATCTTTCTTTTTGGCTGATTTTGCTTTTTTTCTGCCATCTCCAGATAACCTCCTTTAATTTTCAAATTCATATAGGATATTACTTAGTATGTTTAATGCTACTGTTTCAGTACGCAAAATTCGTTTTCCTAATGTTACCACAGTTGCTCCTGCCTTTTGTAAACTTTGTACCTCTTCTTCTGCTAAGCCTCCTTCTGGTCCAATTAGAACGCCAATCTTCGCTGTTTTATTCTCGACCCTTTGCAAAGCTTGCTTTAAGGTGTACTCGGTTTCTTTTTCGTAAGCCACAAAAAAGATATCAAAGGTTGGAACTTGTTGGATAACATTTACCAGATTAACAGGAGGTGCTACTATTGGAATAATATCTCTCCCACTTTGTTTAGCTGCACTTTCCACAATTTTTTGCCATCTTTCTTGTTTTTTTCGTTTTTCTTTTTCTTCTAATTTTACCACACAATACTTGGTCGCTACTGGGACTAATCCTATCATGCCTAGTTCAGTTGCTTTTTGTAAAATCCATTCCATTTTATCTTGGTTGGGGAGGGCTTGAAATATGGTTACTTGTATACTTGGCTCTGCAACAGATGCTAATTTTTCTACAATGTTACACTGCACAAATGTAGGGTTGATTTCTACAATTTGGCAACGGTAGTTTTCTGCTTTTTCTGGATTCCCCACATAGATTTCTTCCCCAATTTTCAAACGCAACACGTCTTTGATATGTTTAACATCTTCACCTTGGATATGAATAACCTC
>CANSOY010000088.1 GCA_947648765.1 uncultured Clostridium sp. | reverse complement strand
ATATCCTTTTACTGTCCATCTTCCATCTGCTTGTATCTTGAAGGTTCCTCCATTTGGTATCTCTGTTTCAGATATATTTACTACTTGTCCACTTGAGATAGATACTCCGCCTATCTTTCCTGCTCCTGTTGCTGTTCCTGTTACGGTGTATGTTGTTTTCTTGTAACATGTATCGTCTTGGCTCGTTAAACGAATGTCTATATCGCTTCTGTAATACGTTTCATCTCCCATTGTTCCACTTGCTACTTCAATTACTGGTGGTTCTGGTGTTACCGTATCTCTGGTTACCTCATAAGTATTGGTTGTTACTTTGATTCCTTCTTTGTTATACGTATGTACCTTAATCGTCCAGTTTCCATCTGCTCGTAGTTGGATTGTTTTTGTATTAGGACTTTCTTTTTCTTCCTCTGGTAGGGCTACTCCTTTATTGTAGTTTACTCCATCCATTACCCCTGCTCCTGTTGTCGTTCCTAATATCTGATACGTTACTTTGGATATATCTACATTGTTTCTATCTTGTCCTGTTAGACTTACATCTACATCGGTACTATAATACCTTCTATTTCCTTCATTTCCACCATTTACTGTATCGCCTAAGGTTGGTGTGTTACTTACCCATAATGCTGGTTTTGATACAATATCACTCGATGTCATATTTCCTGCATTATCTCGTATTATCATATACATATCATAGGTTTTATCTTGTTGTAGTCCCGCATACATCTTTGTTGTTTCTTGACTATCCACATCCGTATACTCAGTTGCTGTTGCAAGTTTATGACGGTATGTATATCTTTTGGTGTCTGCCAAATGGGATGCTGCGTCTTGTGCCGCCATACTAATTTGGAAACCTGTTCCAATTACTTGCTCTCCTTTATACAACGTTAGAATTGGTCTTGACGCATCTCTTTTTAGGTATACCGTTTCTGCTGTAGATATTCTTACTCCTCCTGCGTCATACGTATATGCTACGATTTGGAAATCTCCATCTAACATGATTTTGAATGTTGTTCCATTGGCTATTTCTACTTCTTGCGTATCAATATTTTGTCCTGCGTCAAATTCTAAGTTTCCAATTACTCCATTGTTATATGATTGCCCTCTTACACGATATGTTACTCTACTAGAGCCATTATCTGTTGCAAGTACACGAATTGTTACATTACTCGTATACCATCCATTTTCTCCCATATTTCCACTTGCTACTGTTACATCTATTCCATTTTCAAGTGTTATTTCTGCTGCTTTTTTGAGCCACATTACAGTTGGGTTAGATTTATTTCCTGCAGTATCGTAGGCATAGGCTGTTATAGTATATTCTCCATCTTTCGTTAATGTTAAGGTTCCACCATTTTCAATGTCTAGTTCTCGAATTAGTCCACTTGGATAAAGTTCGTCCTGTACTTCTTTTACCGTCGTTGTGAGAATATATTTTATTCTTTGCGTTTTATCTTGCGTTAGGATTTGCAAGGTTACATCACTTCTGTAAAAACTTGCAGCTACTTCTTCTCCTTCTAGTACTCGGATAGTTGGGTCTTGTGCTGTTTCTCCTGTTACTCCTCCTATTTGATTATTCTTATTAGGGTCAACTGGTCTTCCGGTACTCGTATTTTCATTGGTACTACTTCCAGAGTTGGTTTGTCCACCTTGATTGGTATGACCTCCACCAGTTCCATTTTCGCCTCCCTCGGAGCCTCCACCTGTATCTGTTCCTGGTATAATGCCTATTCCACTATACAAGCCGTTGTCCTTTAACTCATTTTGCAGTTGTGCTAGTTGTGCATTATCATAGGTTGTTTCGTTCGTTACTAGGTTCTTGGTTTCTTTTGCTTGCAAGATTATTCCGTTTTCGCCTATGACTGCATTGAGCGTAATGCCGGCCAAGATAATAAGCACGACTATTGTTACTTCTCGTGCTTTCCGTTGTTGCTGTTGGCTTTCAGGTACATTTTGTACACCTTTTGTGTATATTATGGTTGTTGCATTTTCCGTTTTTGTGCTTACTATTTTTCAATCTAAATTTATTTTTATCTAAAATTAAGAGCCGTATTGTAATAATACGACTCTTTTCCGTTAGTTACCTGGCAGGTGTGCCAATTCCTGCATCTCTTTTGACCACGAGGGTGTATAGATGGCACGATTGTCTACCTCAAATAACCTATTCAACTGTATTTTTATTATACCTCTTTGATTTCATTTTGTCTAGTTTGTCATAGTAAAAGACTAGAGGTTCGATCTCTAGTCTTTTTTTGGTCATTTTCAATGCTCGAGTAGTCAAACTACTTGTCATTGACTATTATACTACCTGTTCTTGGAAAAGGCAATATCTTTTCCTACTTTCTCAACTCTGCTCCTAGTTTCTTCTCTAAATCTTGGATAATCTTCTCTAAGGTTGCATTTACCTCTTCGTCTGTTAAAGTTCTATCGTCTTTTCCAAAAGTTAGCGAGTAGGCTAGGCTCTTCTTTCCTTCTTCAATTCCTTTTCCGGTGTATAGATCAAAAACCGTAATTTCTTTTAAGGTTGATGTAGTAGATTTTTTAATTTGCATTTCAATTTCTTGTGCCGTAACGGCTTTATCTACTACAATCGCTAAATCCTTTTTCACACTTGGATATTTTGAAATTTCTTTGTATTTCATTTTTCCTACTTTGATGGCAAGCAATTTGTCTAGATTTATTTCCATTACATACACCGCTTCTTTGCATACTGCTGGATGTAGTCTTCCAATGACACCAACATTTTGTCCATTTACATTGATAAACGCGGATTGTCCTGGATGAAATGCTTCTGGCATTTTGTCTGGTTCTACTTGGAAACGGTATCTACCACTATATCCCAAGAAATCTAAGATTTCTTCTGCAATTCCTTTGATACAATAGAAATCGATTGGTGCATTTTGTCCAATTCCTTGTAAATAGGCTCCTGTCATCAAACAAGCAAGCATGGTTTCTTCGCCATATTCCTCACCTTTTTTATAGAAGGCTTTGCCAATTTCAAAAATGGATACATCTTGATTACTTCGTGCTTTGTTATATTCATAAATCTTATATAACGATGGTATCATAGAATGACGAAGGGTATTTCGATCTTCTGTCATTGGGTCTAGTAACTTCACAAGTTCCATATCGTCCTTGGTTCCCATTTTTGCTTCTTTATCATTGACCAAGATATATGACAAAGTTTCATTTAAGCCCAAGTCCACCATCTTGTTACGGATTTGACGCATCGTTTTGTTGTAACTGCCTGGCTTAATTGGTAGCGATGGCAACTTTCCTACAATATTGTCTACTCCATAAATACGACCAACTTCCTCGATTAAGTCTTCTTTGATACTAATATCTACTCTTCTACGAGGTACTAGAACCGTGATTTCTTCTACCTTTGCTAAATCTTCTTCTGTTTCTTGGTAGGTTGCACATTTTCCATTGTATTCACATCCAAAGTCTAGTTTGCGGAATACATCTAATACACTGGTCTTTGAAATTTCCATCCCTAAAATACGGTTAATATTTTCAAACGTGATAGCAATTTTCTTGTCTTCTTTTTCGGTTGTATCATAGGCTGGCATTCCGCCAACGACTTCTGCTCCTGCAATTTTTTCAAGCAAGTGGCAAGCACGGTTCATGGCTAAATAGGTACGGTTTGCATCCAAGCCTTTTTCAAAACGGTTACTTGCTTCGCTACGAAGTAATTTTTGTGCTGTTTTACGAATTTTAATTGGGTCAAAGATTGCGGTTTCAATTAAGATATTCTTCGTATTCTCCGTTATTTCGGTATCGTAGCCGCCCATAACACCTGCAAGACCGATTGCTCTTTTCCCATCGGAAATCACAATATCTTCACTGGTTAAGGTTCTGTCGTTTCCGTCAAGTGTTTTTAGGATTTCTCCTTCTTTTGCCATACGAACCTCAATCACTCCATTTGGCAATTTATCTGCATCATAGAAATGAAGTGGTTGCCCTGTTTCTAACATAACATAGTTACTAATATCTACTACATTATTGATTGGTCGAATACCAGAAGCAATTAGTCTTGCTTTGATATATTCTGGACTTTCTGCAATTTGGACATTTTGTACCTTTTTTGCTAAGAAGATACTGCAATTTTCGGTATCGACTTTTACTTGGAAGTTCTTTGCAAAATCTTCCTTGTTTTCGGTATAACTCGTGTCTATTGGCTTTACTTTTTTATCATAGATAGCACCTAGTTCATAAGCCATTCCTAGGATACTTAATAAATCTCCACGATTTGCAGTTAAATCAAAATCGATTACCTCGTCATTTAATGCCATATATTCCAATGGGTCTTTTCCGATTGGTGCATCTTCTGGTAGTTCATGAATTCCTGTTTTATCTACTTCGTCTAAGAATTTATGCTCCAATCCCAATTCCATCATAGAGCATAACATTCCATTGGACTCTTGCCCACGAATAACACCTCTTTTGATGGTCTTTTCTGGTAATTCTGCTCCATCTAATGCTACAATTACTTTCAAACCTTTACGTACATTTGGTGCACCACATACAATGTTCAATACTTCTGTTCCCACATCAACTTTACATACGTGTAAATGGTCGGAGTCTGGGTGCATTTCACATTCTAATACTTTTCCAATGACAAGTTTGGTAGCAGGTAGTAACTTTCCAGCACTATCGTATTCATTTCCGGCTTTTGTCATATCTTCTGCCATTTGCTTTACATCGGTGTTTTCTAAGTCAATATATTCTTTTACAAAATTAACACTTAATTTCATTTTCCTCATCCTTTCTGTTAAATTGTTCTAAAAATCTGACATCATTTTGGTATAGCAAACGAATATCTGTAATGC
>CANSOY010000087.1 GCA_947648765.1 uncultured Clostridium sp. | reverse complement strand
GTTCTTTCAAGTACTAAGTCTTTTACATATCCAAAACGAATTTTTTGGAAGATTGGTATTTTATTTCCTATAATTTTATGACCATTTCCATCTAGTTTTCCCATAAATGTTTGCGTTACATTTTGAGTCATTCCGCTAAAGTCAATGTCATTGTCTAATATGTAATATCCATAAGGTTCTGCATTGATTTTATTTACTAATTCTTCAGCCGTTTTGATGTGTGTCATTTCTAAGTTGGTTCCTAGTGGGTCATCTATAAAGTCATTGGTGACTCTTTTTAAGTAATGATAGTAAATCTTACGAAGATTAGTTCCACTTGTAATGTTTCGATTGCCATTTTTCGCATCATTTCTTAAAGCATCGACAAATTGTTCAATCATTAAATCAATGTTGACATATTTGTTATCAAGTTTAGATTCAATTTCCGCATAGCGGCTCATTCTGTATTCTTTCCAGTTCATGGCAGTTCCTGTTTTTGCGAGTGTTATTTTTTGAATAGCGTCTAAATCAGAACTACTCATGCGACTACCAAAGGTTACATAACCATCGACTCCAGCATAGCCTAACATTTCAAACATATTTTTCTTATTTGAGAAAGCATCTGCGTAACCATTATCATAATGTCCCATATACCAACGTGTTACCCAAATGGATTCGTAACCATAGTCATTAGCTCCAATACTGTTGATTGGTACAAGACCTCGTACACTAACTCCCCAAGCATTGTTTGGTCTTAACATAATTCGATTATCCCAAAGGGATTCTAACGTTGTTAAGTTCATGGCTTCGGCTTGTGCTTTCGTAATGGTTCCCCATGTACTCCATCCAGCTGATGTATTCATTCTGGTTGCGATTTTTGCTTGTTCTTCTGGTGTTAATTGAATGAATGCTTTTGCGGATACGTAATCTAGAAGTTCTAAGGCATCAAATTGTCCTTTAAAGTAGTTTTCTAATTTTTCTCTCGTATTGATTCGCTCTGGCGTTAAATTTTGGGTTGCCATACTTTCTTTTCCTAATGTAAAGGCAAAGTTGAAGTAATATGGTCCGACATCGTAACCACTAATATTATTGTTACTCCAATTTTCCTTTTGTTGAACATTTCCTTCTGTATATGTTTCTAGTTGTAATCTTGCCCCTTTTCTAAACAACATAATTTTATCGTAAAGAGCATGTTCAAATTCGTGGGTCCATGTATCTTAGTTTGTTAATCCTGGTCTTGCAATAAACCATAAGAATCCTGCAGTATTACCAACACCTGCTGCGGAACCATATTGCCATGCTCCTACCGCTTCATTGAAGTTTTTAGAAAATGGTTCCGTTGTCGTTCCACTTCTATTCCATGTTGTAACAGGAGAGGTTCCCATTGGAATATTGGTTCCAGGGAAATAACTTGTTTTGTATCCTGTAATCGTTTTTACTGTATCATAAACCATAATAGTGAAGTTATTCCAACTTTCAACATGGAAAGAGCCTGCCATTGTATCAAATTGTCTTTTAATAAGAGCAACATGATTGTTTACATGATTTTTTACCGTATTTTGGCCAGATGCCGTTGTTGGATCGGCAATGTAAACTCTTTGTGCACCAACTTGGAATTGAGCAGGTCCTGATATAATATATCCTGCATATTTCGGTAATGTTGATAAAGGCAAGATAAAGTTTTGGAAGCCTTTTAATCTATCCCATGCACGATATTTTACTTCAGGATGATTTTCCACTGGTATTTCTGCTAATATTCCGATGGAACTAAAATGTTCTGTAAACCAATCATTTATATCTTCATATCCACCAATATTTCTGATTACTCCATCTAGATAATAAGTTAAGGCAGAACTTCCTGTATATTTACTTAAACTATTTGCGAAGAATGTATGTGTTGCGTTGGTTCCTAAATTTCCTGTTAATACTTCTTCTGTTAAGTTGTCAATCGTCATAGAGTCTTTGTACATTTTTCCTTCAAAGAATAGAATATCTGATACTTTCGCCCCACCAATTTCAAAATGGTACCATCTATGGTAGTAATTGTAAGCATATAAGATTTTGTCTAATCTACCACTATCGATTAATTCTTGTTTTATCTTGTTGTTTAAAAGTTCACTATCCATATTTAGGATACTATTTCCATCATTTTGCAATAATTGTAGAGCTATTTCTTCAGCCAGTGGTTTCATCATTTCATTGTAATGATCACGATATAATCTACTATCTCCTGAGGCAGTTAATGGGTCAAGTGTCGTGGCATAATTTACATTGCTTATGTAATTTTTTATTGTTTCTACAATGGATGCGGCTTCTTTGATGGTGTAGTTGTTGAATGCATATTCTAAGTCAAAATCGTTAATTGTATATATAGCTATATTTTGTTTTGTTTCTTTGAATGTTAGGTTGTATTCTTTTACAGTTTGATCTTCAAAAACTACTTTTATACTTGTCAAACTATTTTGATTTTGCGTTGTTAAGTAAGTTTGTAATTTTCCGTTTCTATATGGCAAAATATGCTTGATTATTTTTGTATTTAATAGATGGTCATTTTGTAATTTCAACCCATCTTCAATTAGGTATTTTGCATCATAATATGGCATTAATTTGTTAATGTTGTGATACAATATATCTTTTTCTTCAGTGTATCCATTTATTTTTTTGATTCGTGTATAGTCTGGAATATACAATTTGCTATTACTTGGTTTTTCATCGTCTGTTGTTTCTTCTGTTGCTTTCGCTACTTGTAATACTGGCGGTTTCTCATAAGATACCTCAGTAAAATCCCAAATATTCTCATTGAAGCCAACATTATTTTTGAAGAATTCTGTTGTGAGTTCATCTTTCGTCACTTGCATTACTCGATTCCCTGAAGCATTTGAAACAAGTCCAGAATCTGTAAGTTCGTAGTTATTAGTAGATGTTGCATGTATTGTAGAACCATGAATACTATAGAAATTGCTTCCTGTTGATAAACTGACATTGTTGATTAAGGCAGTGTTATTGTTTAAAGCAAGACCTACAATGTCTCCATTTAGTCTAGCACTTACATTATTTGTGTATGTAACTTTTGTTAGACAGTTTTCTATAGTGATTAATTCTGTTCCATCTCCTGTACCTAGAATTCCACTGATTCCATTTCCGTCTTTGTTTTGTGTAGAGTTAAGGTCTCCTTCCACATAACAATTTTTAATTGCTCCACCCATCATGTTCCCCACAATTCCACCTACTCTTATATGAAGAGAAGTTGTAATTTGGAAGTTTGTAACACTACTTTGCTCAATCGTTGTCGCTGTTGCTTCTCCTAGTATACCTCCAACTCGATTGGTTCCAGAAATTAATATTAAATCTTTTACATGGACATTTCGAATTGCTGTATTGGTTGCACTATTAGCAAGAGTTCCTCTACTATTTACTCCAGATAATTTCGGACTTTCTAAGATTAAGTTTTCAATAGTTGCAGATTCAAGTGTATCAAATAATGGTTTGGATAAATTATAAATTTTGTGGCCATTTCCATTTAAAGTTCCAGTAAATGAGGAAATTAAAGTATTTGTATTTTTGGTTATTATAGAAGCGTCATAATCACGGGTTAATGTAAATGTTCCATTTGGATTCTTTTCCATCTCACGAATTAAGCCTTCTAAGGTTATATTTTCTGCTATGCCATTATTCATTTCACCAAAGACAATTTCTAACTTGTCTTGTTTATTGTCACTTGAGTACTGAACAACATTGTCAAAATCTAATGTTAGTTTCAACTGATTGTCTTCTATTCTATATCCCGTTATTTTGGTATAGAAAGTTGGCATTTGTTTCAAATACACCTTGGCAATATAGTTATCTAAATTTGTAAGATCATTTTCGCTTAAATCTTTTACTTCGACAACTCCATCTGCTGTTTGTTTGTATATAGATGTTCTTCATTTCAAATTTACGAGCACCTAGAGTAATATCTGCTTCTAAAAGGGTTACATTTTTGTATTCGTTAGCGTCTTCTTCTAACACATTCATGTCTAAATCATAGTCTGCTATTACTTTTACAATGTAGTTTTGATTTTCTTCTGGTTGGAAAGTAATTGTGTTGTCGCTTTTTTCTAACGTTTGTTCTTTTACGATTGTTCCATTTTTTAGAACAAGAACTTTACCATTTGTGATTGTTTCTTCTTCATCGATTACTTTGAAGGAAGCAGAAATTGTTGCATCCATATTTTCTTTGTAACCAAATTGTTCTACTTTTGGTTTGTCTTTTAATACAGTTACTTTGATTTCGTTGTTTTCTGTTATGATTAATTCTTTGGAGTTACTTAAAGTTATTTTTTCTATTCTTGCTGTTTTCACGCCAGAGGTTCTATGACTACTGATTGTTAAATAATAAGCATTTTCTTTTTTTGTTAATGGATATTCTTTTCCATTGACTACTGCTTTTATTGGTTCAAAAGTAGTTGAATTGGTACTTTCAAAACTAATGGTGATTGGTTCTGATTTACCAAAGTATCTTGTTTCTCCATTTTCATTGTAAGTTTTGATATTTTTTAAATCTAGTTGATAGTCTGCTATCAATTCAACTTCTTGGGTTGCAAGAGTTTCGTCAGTGATTCGATTGTCTTCTTCTGGTGTTCCTTCTAAAGTATTGCTGTCTAAATCGTATGTTGCATTGATTTTTAATGTGTATTTTTTTGATGGCTCTACTTGGAAGGTTAATTCGTTGTGTCCTTTGTTTATCGCTTTTTCAATTGAAACTCCATTACTTGTCAATATTGCTTTTCCACTTAGGAATGTGTTTTCTTCATCTTCTACGTCAAAACGTAAGATGACTTCTTTGGCATTTAGATTGTCTGTTTGGGCAAAGTTTTTGACAACTGGCTTGTCTTTTAGTACTTCTACTTGTATTGTTTCGTCCGTTGTTGCAACTGCTCCATTACTATAAGTAAATTTAGTAATAGTTAGTGGATAGATTCCACTTGTATTCCCTACATTTAACGTTGCTTCGTAATTTCCATTGTCTAGTTTTACAGCAATACAATTGATGTTGTTGATAAGTATTCTTGTAATATCTTCGGTTTTGTTGCTTTCTAAATCAAATGTTAATTTTACTGTTCCACCTTTATTTATATAATTGCTGCTTGGCGTAATGCTTTTAATGGTGATTCTTGGGTCTGCTTCAACCGTTTTTTCTTCTGCAAGCTCATTTGTTACTGTATCTGCATCATTTCCTGTTAAATTGTAAGTA
>CANSOY010000086.1 GCA_947648765.1 uncultured Clostridium sp. | reverse complement strand
TCTCTCCTGTTACTCCTCCTGTTTGATTATTCTTATTCGGATCAACTGGTCTTCCGGTACTGGTATTTTCATTGGTACTACTTCCAGAGTTGGTTTGTCCTCCAGAGTTAGTATGCCCTCCACCAGTTCCATTTTCTCCTCCTTCCGAACTTCCTCCTGTATCGGTTCCTGGTATAATTCCTATCCCACTATACAAGCCATTGTCCTTTAACTCATTTTGCAGTTGTGCTAGTTGTTGGTTATCATAGGTTGTTTCGTTGGTTACTAGGTTCTTCGTATTCTTTGCTTGCAAAATAATGCCATCTTCTCCTATGACTGCATTAAGCGTTATTCCGGCAAGGATAATAAGTACGACTATTGTTACTAGTCGTGCTTTCCATTGTCGCTGTTGGCTTTTAGGTACATTTTGTACACTTTTTGTGTTCTTCCAAAAAACAGACGTATTCTTTGTCGTTGAATTCGTCTGTTTTCTTTTTTTGCAAATGAAAACTCCCTCTTGCGAGGGAGAAAGATAAATCTTTTTTCCGGTATTTACACCTTCGTGCTGATGATAACCTTGTAGCCACTCTTGCGACTGGGATCGGGTACGATTTTAGCGGGATTCCACTTGCTAGTGGGAGTCCCCACGCCGTGTGCCTCGTCGACGGCTTCCTTTTTCTTCATAGCTTCCTCCATGGTATAACCATTGACGTCGTCCCAATGCTTCGAGAATTCACTTGTGTACATACCTGTTCCTCCTAAAATAATTATTTTTTCTTGATGTCGAACATTGTACGGGAAAAACGGAGTAAAACAATGTTTATCACATTTCATTATACCATATTTTTGCAAAATATGCAATGAAGGAGGACTTTCTGCGTCCTCCTTCTGTCTAATTAGAAGTTATATTTACGATATTGGTAATAGCAAAATCCACCTGCTATTGCAAACCCTGCTACAATTAGGATAATGGTATAATTCCCTCCGGTTTGTGGTATCTTTCCACTTGCTTTAGTATTATCCATATTTCCTGTTACACCCGTTGGCTTATTTCCTGCTGTGTTGGTAGTACTTCCACCAGTGGTCTTGTTGGTATTGGCTCCTGGAATAGTAATATTTCCTTTTGGTGGATTTTCTTCTTGGCTTCCACTTCCGCCACCAGTTTCACTGGTAACGGTTACGGTACAGGTATCTCGTGAACTACCATCTGCTAATTTTACCGTAATTACGGCTTGTCCTTCACGGATTGCTGTTACTTTTCCGTTTTCGTTTACTTCTGCAATCGTTTCGTCTGAACTTTCCCAGATTACGCCTTGGGTTCCGCCTGTATGGGAAAGCGTTAGTGTTTTGCTTTCTCCTACTTTTAGGCTTAGTGTCGTTTCTCCAATGGATACAGTTTCACTTCCCGTTACAGAAGTTGAATACACATTCATATCATAGGTGGTTTCTCCGCTGGCTACTAATTTTGCCCAAAGCACAAAGTGAATGGAACCTGTCTTTCCTCCATAGTCCAACTCTACGGTCCCGTCTGTTGTTTGTTTCCATGCGGTTTCTACAAAATCTGGTATGATTTCCATCAACTCTTCTTGTGCAGCTTTTGCATAATTTGCCTAATCGTCTGCTGCTGCCTTTTGTGCTGCTCTTGCGTTATCTAGAGCTTGTTTGGTTGCCTCTGATACTGTTCCATTTTTTCCTTCTTCATTGTATTGGTTAATGACCGTGTTTAATTCTGCTGTTTTGGTATTTAAGATTTCCTCTTTTCGGTCCAATTCTTCTTTGAAAGTTCTTTGTTTGGTTTCCATAGCATTAAATTGGCTATCTGTCATAAATTGCATTTGGTAATATAGCGTATAGGTTCCTGCATTTGGGCTGACAGAAATATTAGTCGTATCATTGCGAATAAACATAGGAAGTGTAATCCAACTTTTTGGATCAAGTTCTTCCAATTTTATTTTAGCCAAAGCAATATTGCTTATTATCATAAGAATTGCTAAGATAAGTGCTACGACTACGCCAATTTTCTTACTTATTTTTTTCATTTTTCGTTCCTCCTACTTCTTTTTCTCATAGCCTGGTTTTTCCAGGCGAATAAACATATTTGTTTTATATGTTTCAACACCTGGTTGATTAAATGGATTGACTCCCAAAATCTTACCAGAAACGGCACAGGCTAATTCAAAGAAATAGATTAAATGTCCAATGGCTGCTTCATCTAGTTTTTCTAATTCAATTACAAAGTTTGGAACACCTCCTGATACGTGTGCTTCAATCGTTCCTTCCATTGCTTTTTGGTTAACATATCCAACGGTTTTTCCTTCCAAATAGTTAAGTCCGTCTAGGTTGTCGTCATCACGTTTGATGGTAATATCCACATTTTCCTTTTGGATGGCAACAATTGTTTCCATTAGGTTTCGTCTTCCATCTTGGATATATTGCCCTAAGGAATGAAGGTCTGTCGTAAATTCTGCTCCTGTTGGGAAAATTCCTTTTTTCTCTTTTCCTTCACTCTCTCCAAAGAGTTGTTTCCACCATTCAATAAAATAATGGAGGCGTGGATTATAGGCAATTAACAATTCAATATTTTTTTCGTCTTGATACAAGAGATTACGTGCCACTGCATATTTATAGCAATCATTGTATTTCAAGTTACGGTCGCTGTATTTATCTTGTGCAAATTTTGCTCCTTGCATCAATTTAGCAATGTCGATACCAGCTGCCGCGATTGGTAAAAGTCCTACCGCCGTAAGGACAGAATATCTCCCCCCTACATTATCTGGTATCACAAAAGTTTCGTACCCTTCTTCTTTAGCAAGCGTTTTTAAGGCTCCTCTAGCTTGATCTGTTGTTACATAGATACGTTTTCTTGCTTCTTTCAAATCATATTTATTTTCTAAAATCTCACGGAAAATACGGAAAGCGATAGCTGGTTCGGTTGTGGTTCCAGATTTTGAAATCACATTAATGGAAAAATTTTTATCGGCTAATAACGCAATTACATCATGGATATATGTTGGATTTAAGTTGTTCCCTACATAAACAACTTGTACCCCTTTTTCGTTTTTTGCAAATGGATTGCTAAGAGCCTCAATGACCGCTCTTGCTCCTAAATACGAACCACCAATGCCGATGACTAATAACACCTCTGAGTCCTTGCGAATTTTTTCGGCTGCTTTTTGAATTTTGACAAATTCTTCTTTATCATAATTGGTTGGCAATTCAAGCCAACCAACAAATTCTTTTGAGTCATTTGCTTTTGCGTGCAATTCTTGATGGATTTCTTCTACTTTTTTGGCATAGGTCATCCATTCTTTTTCTTTTAATCCTGTTTGTGCTAGATTTAATTTCAAGTTTGTCATTGGTACCTCCTGTTTTTCTTCCTTTGTTTCTCTCATTTTTTCTTAAATTTATTGTATACTAACTTTTTTTGAAAATCAATCCTTTTTGAGCATACTTAGTATCTTGGAAAAATATTTCATACTTACCAAGCATTCTTCCATGGTATTGCCTGTTGCTCCAACCTCAATAATGCACGCTCCTTTTGTTAAGTTCTGGTTATATCTTGAGTTGCGCAAGATAATTGGTTTCATAAGCCCTGGATAAATTTCATTGGCTTTTTCTTGTACTTGCATTGCAAAAGTTAGATTTTTCATCCAATTTGGATGTTCTAGTCCACCACCATCACTTCCCATAACAAACATCACTTGAGCTGCCATTTCTTCTCCAATTTTTACTTTTGGTGCATAACTAGTATCTCCAATCGCATCACGGTGCAGGTCAAAGACAATGTCGATATCTGCATTTCCTTTTAGGATGCTTTCTACGGTTTGCATGGACCTTCCATAGGAACCTGTATAGTTTGGGTAATCATGATAAGTCGTATCGTGAATGACAGAAATCCCATATTGCTCTAAGTTTTTTTGAAGTTCATCTCCCACTCTTGCAACTGAAAAGGCTCGATCAGTGGTACGGAAATTCCCATTATGCGTATACAAAAAAGCATCTGTCGGAGTATAACTTTCACAAGTATGGGTATGGAAAATGAGTACTTTTCCCATACGAAACACCTCGTCTTGGTTTAGCATATCTTCGGTTATCTCATACTTAGACTCGTTTCGTACTTTTACACCTCTCATTTCGGTATTGTATGTATTTTTTACACTGCTTGGCTGTTCCTCAGTTGCCACATCGGTTCGTACTTCGCCTTGTTCTAGTTGTTTCTCTTCTTCTTTTTGCTCTGGCTCTTCTATTGGTTTTGTAATCGTTTCCATTTCTGTAGTATGAAGAATGGCATATTCTTCTTGCAACATTCTTTTTTGCAAATGGGCTTCTGTTACATGGAAAGCACTTGCTTCTTCTTCCTCATGATTGACCTGGTGCATAGCTGGCACGGTTTCATCTAAACAAGCAAGCATGGATGGCATTTCTTGCACCTGAAAACTTTGGATTTTTTCTTTTTTGGGCAAGAAACGGAAAAAAATGACCGCAAGTATCGCTACGGTCGTAAGCGCTAAGATATATTTTCCAAGGGTTCGCACATGAATAACAGCCATGTTTACCATATCGATAAAGTTCCTTTCTTCTTTTGCAGTATTCTCTTGTTGTCCTATTTTCTCTCTTTATCTATATATGATGGCCATGACTGTTTTATGCTTCTTTATTGAATTTTTTGATAAATCTCTTCTGGATTTAGTGCAACTTCCATTTCTTCACTCGTTTGCATATTTTTTAATTTTGCTGTCTTGTTGGAAACCTCGTCTTCTCCCATGATTAAGACATATTTTGCTTCTTTTTTATCGGCATATTTGAATTGTGCTTTTAGGCTCCTTCCTGCCACATCCACTTCTACAAAAAGTCCTTTTTCTCTTAGGGCAAGTGCTAATTTAGTTGCTTCAAGTTCTGCTTTATCTCCCATGGTTGCTAGGTACAAGTCCATTTTGCATGGTTGTACCACATTTTCTTTGTTGTATTTTTCATAGATTTCTAATATTCTTTCTACGCCAGTTGCAAAGCCTACGGCTGGTGTGTCTTGACCACCTAATTCTTTGACTAAGCCGTCATATCTTCCTCCACCAAGTACTGTGTATCCTTCATCTTGGGAAACAAATTCAAATACCGTTTTGGTATAGTAGTCTAAGCCTCGAACGATGGAAGAGTCAATTTCATAGTCTACACCTAGTTCGGTTAAACGTTTTTTCACATTTTCAAAGTGTTCCTTACATTCTGGACATAGATAGTCTAAAATAACTGGAGCTCCTTGGTTCATTTCTTTGCACGCTTCTTCTTTGCAGTCTAAAATACGCATTGGATTTTTAGCAAAGCGGTTTTTACAGGTTTCACAGTATTGTTCTAAGTTTGGACGAATAAAATCGCGTAATGCTTCTTGGTATTTCGCACGACAAGTTGGACATCCAATACTATTTAGCATTAACTTAATGTTTGGTATTTTGAGTGCTTCAAAGAATTTTTGTCCGAGTAAGATTACTTCTACATCGGCTTGGTAAGCACCGCTTCC
>CANSOY010000085.1 GCA_947648765.1 uncultured Clostridium sp. | reverse complement strand
TAGAATACCATAGGATTGCCATAAGAGTTGTTGGGAAGTTCCACGAATATATGCAGTAATGCCCTCTTCTTGGTACAGTACCATTGGCGAAAAGTTTGCATATACTTCACAGTCCCCAATAAAAATAACATCATGCTTTCCTGTTTCTTGGTAGTATTCGGCTATCATACTGCCTTCGACTAAATCTGTCATATACTTTGGTTCTAGTAATCTCGTAATGAGAAGGAAAAATAGCACAAAGACTAAAATGACACAAAGTATTTTCAAAAATTGTTTCATATTGTGCTCCTCCCTCTTAAAATCTACTGTAAATAAAGTCATTTACTTCAAATCCAATTCCATAAATGCCAAATATCAAAACAAGCATACTGACAGTTCCAATGATAGCAAGTTTAGTCGCAACTTTTTTATTGCTTAGTATTAGGATTATCTTGTCTTTCTTAGTATCAAAGATAGCAAGGGCAAGAATAGAAATGACAAGAACAATACCATTGGCAATATCTAATCCAAACACCGATAAGTTTGTAAATAACTCGCCATAGTTCCAGTTCGTAAAGACAGACCCCATCATTTGCAGTGCTATTTTCGTGGTTGGCCAAATAAAGAATGCCCATGTAAAAGATACGACAAGATAGTTAATCACTCGGTTTAGGTATTTCCATTTCGTTGTTAAAAATTGAGGAAAGGCAACGCAAATTCCATGAATTAGTCCCCATAGTAAATAATTTGCCCCATGCCATAGTCCAGATACCACAAAAGTAATCACGACATTGATTTTGGTCCTTAGTTTTCCTTTTCGATTTCCACCGAGTGGAATATATACGTAATCTTTCAGCCATGAACTAAGTCCGATATGCCATCTTCTCCAAAATTCTTTCAAGTTTTGAGCTAAGTATGGTGCATCAAAGTTTTCTTTCATGTTAATTCCAAATAGTTTGGATACCCCAATTACTATATCAATTCCACCACTAAAGTCTGCATAAAGTTGGATGGAGTATAGCAACATAGCAAGAAGTGCATATGCTCCTGTATATTTTGTTGTGTCTGCGGTAATCACAGCCAGTATCATAGAGAGTCGCCCTGCAATGACTAATTTCTTAAAGGCTCCCCATAAAATGCGGATACCCCCATTTAGGATACGGTTTGTGTCCCATTTCTTTTTTGCATAAAGACTTTCCGAAATTTGGTCATAGCGGTTAATTGGTCCAATGATTAAATATGGAATATAGATGACATACATCAAATATTTCCACAGACTTTTCTGCGCCTCATACTTTCCCTTATAGACATCAACCAAATAGGAAATGACTTGCATGGTATAATAGGAAACACCGATTGGCACTAAGATATTCGGTAGGGATAGTCCAAAGTTTTCTGCATAAAAGTACACTTTTAGAAAGACTAAAATCGCTAAATTTGCAACAATCGTAAGGATAACAATCGGCTTTTTTCCTTTGCCATATTTGGCGGCAAAGAAAGTTGTAAGTGCACTAAATAGGATATAGACTAAGTTGGTTAATCCAAAACTTGCATAAATTAAAATACTTAGGATAAGGATTAGTACATTCATTGATTTCCCTTTCTTTTCTAATTGGCTGCTGGCCAAGCACTATGGTCCCAATCTCTGCCTTTCAAAGTAGATAATCTTTGTTCATCTGTCATAATACTAATTTTTCTATGATTACTGTCCGGTGTTGCGTCCATATGTCTCCATACACCACCGATTTTTACTAAATTCCAGTAGTGACTTTTATCGGTTACCCAAATGAGTTGTGTGGCATAGCCTTTTTCTTTTATAAGTGCTTGGAGACACATCGCATGAACATAGCAGTTTCCATTCCAGTTATTAAATCCATACCATATTGGTTCACCATCGCCATAACTATGGCTATAACGGATTTTATTTCTACAATAATCTCGGATTTCCTCTACATTACTACTTAGTCCAGAAGCAATTTCTTTGACCAATGCTCGTTCGTCTTCTGCATTATGCTTAATGGTTATCTTTCTTTTGGAAGTCGTTTTATTTCCTTTGGTATCACTCGATGTATAAATTGCATAATAGGTTCCTGCTTTTCCAGTATTGACATTGTCTGTGTTTACTTCAAACTCACAAGCACCGTCCTTGGCATCTTTTGCACTGATACCTTTGCGATAATCAATACTAGCTCCTTTGGTTACTGTCATAGCAGATAATCCTGAAATTACTGGTCCAACAGTGTCTTTGCGAATTGTTAAGGTAGCTGTTTCTTCCGATACATTGCCATATTTATCCACAGCTTCGATTACAATTTTTTGCGCACCTAATTTTTTATAGTTGATTTCCGTTTTCATTTTCGTTGTTACCTCGCCTGATGCGTCTTTCGCGCTAACAATGAAGGCATCTTTCCCTTCAATGGTTTCATCGTCATAAATGGTAACATCTCTTAATTTCAAAGATGGTGGTGTTAAGTCTGTTATTTTAATTTTTACGGTATATTCGTTTCCTTCGTGCTCTACTTTTAGTTCATAATCTCCAATGTCTGAATTTGCAATACGCTTTAACTCATCAGCATCTAATAATTCTCCATCTTCCTCTGCGTTATATAACAAGTCTTCTTTGGAAAGTCCATCTCCCTTTTCCATGGTAAACTCTCGTTTTAGCCACTCTATTTGTAGATTACATTCTTTTTTGGTTTCATTGCCAGATGCGTCTTTTACGACCACCATCACTGGATAATTTGCAAACCCAGTAATCTCTGGTACATTTGCAACTTCTACCGTCATTTCAGATAAGTCGGATTTCTCTACAATAAAATCGTCTGCATTGATTTCATAGTCTTTGTAACGAACAATATCTTGAAAAGTAACTTCTGGCGGTGTGGTATCTACCAAATTTAATTGAACCGTTTCTTCTTTTTCTTGATGGCGGAGTGTAATGGCATACTCTCCCACTTTTCCAAAATTGATTTCTTTCCAATCCGTTACAATTTCCGATCCCTCTATGTATTTTTCATTCTTCAAAAAATCTTTGGCAGATATTTCTTCTCTTGTTCCTATCTCAATTGTAGCATCTTGAAATTTTGGTCCCAATTTGCCATAGAGTAGAACCCCTCCATAGGCAAGTTCTCCTACCATAAATATCGCGATTATCCCATAAATCCAGTTAGCACTGCCTTTTTTCTTTTTGTCCTCTGCCATAATTTTCCCCCATTTCCGTTCTTTTTTCTTATTATATACTTTGCTTCAGAAAAATCCAATATTTTTTTCCTATCTTTCGAGATTTTTTGCATTCTTGTCCTATTTGCGGTATAATACAAAGCGAAATGAAATAAAAGGAGATGGATACCATGAAAAAAACAATCCTACTGTTAGGCGTTATTTTCCTACTTCTGTTAATCCTTGGAATTGTTGCATTTTTCTTTTGGAACCATTCCACTGTTCCAGCAGAAAATACCCTACCAAGTGAAAATATATCTCAGGAGGAGAATATTTTGTTTGTCCAAAACACAACCGAAAATATCAATATTATTCCAGAACCACCTGTTCTTGCTTATACTGGTATGTTTGAACTACCTCTAAATGGCGCAACCGGCTTTGCTTCTGTTGCTTTACCACTTTATGAGAATAATCCAACAGATGGTACTGCCAAAAAGCTTGCTACGGTTTCGGCTGGAAAAGCATTTTGCATCCAAGAAGAAAGTGGCAAATATTTTCGTGTTACTCTAGCAGACGAAACAACAGGTTGGATTGAAAGCAAATATTGTTTGGTAAACTTGCCAGATATTCTTCCTTCTATCGTATATGACGATACCAATAGTTATGCGAGTATCTTCCGTTCTTCTGGCTATGCTTTAGATGGCATTACTGGAAAAAGGCTATATAACGCTAAGAAAGAAAATACGAGGCTAGCGAAAGAAGAATTTTTGATGCCTGTGTTGTATCCAATGGCAAAAAAGATTGCACAAGTTCAAAAAGATGCACTTTCAAATGAAGATACACTCAAGATTTATGAAACCTATCGACCTTATGAAGTACAAATGAAAGTGTCTGACAGTTTAACAAAGTTGATGGAAGCAAATGAAACCGTTGCTGCTGGCATTAACACAAAACCTTGGGGAAAGAGTTGGTTTATTGCCACCCAGTTGTCGAACCATCAAAGAGGAATTGCAATGGATGTAAGCCTTGCCAAAATTCAGCAGACCGAAATACGACAAAGTGGAAATTATTCATACAAGGTTGTGACGGAACACGAAGAATACAAAATGCCAAGCCAAATGCACGAACTTAGCAAAGCGGCTGCCACTTTTACCAGTCCTGTTAGTAGCAAGTCCAAAACAGACTGGAAAAAAGCAAAACTTGCCCCTAAAATGACAGACGGAGCAAAAAAATTGCAACAATATTGCACAGAACATGAACTTTATCCACTTGCTTCTGAATGGTGGCATTTCAACGACCTAGACGCACGAGAAGATACCAAAGCACACGGTAGCAATGGCAAGTATTACCTCAAAGATTGCCTTAGCACCGCACCTGCAAAGGAGTAAGCAAATACTAAACAACAAGCAATACAATAAACAAGCCATATACACAAAAAAGACCTGCTCAATCGAGTTGGTCTTTTCAAATTATTTTCAATCCCCATTTTTGTTTTTTCACTATGTTCTAGAAAAACTTCGGTGATTTATATTTTTAACAAATCGAATTCAAAACTAGGAAATCTAGAATGCTGATTAACTTATGTCCTTTCCTTCTCTTATCTCTTGGATTTTCCAATAAGGTAATTACTTTTACTAGAAATCCCACACATATCTTATACAGATTGCACAAAGACAGAACAGAAGAAAATAACAACATAAAAAAGGCTCCCTAGAAGAGAGCCTATATTTGATTTCAAATATTTATTCAACTAAAGTTATTCTTGCATAGCCGTTGCCTTCTTTCGCATATCTTGATATTGCATCAGAAGACACGCTAGGTGTAGATACCGTTTTAGTACTGACATCACTAGAGATAAATGCTGTATTATAGCTGTACATACACCCATTTCTAATCATTTGTCCCAAATAGCCAGATCCACCACCACCCACGCCACTTACCCACTTGTCAGATGTGTCTGTACTAGATGCATCATTATATGCTCTGCTTGCTCCTCCTCCGTATAGTCCACCACCGCCACCACCCGATCGCGTATAACTGCCTGTATAAGTGCCACCTTGTCCAAAGCTTCCCGAACCATTTCCGTAGTAATTGTTACCAGCACTTGTCTGTGTACCTCCTTTAGCCCAACGCCTTGTAGATCCATATCCGGTTTGTCCAATGTACCCTCCTCCATGTCCATACCCATTAATGCTGTATCCTGAGCCTTTATAGCAGCCTCCGCCGCCTCCAGCGACAAGAAGTAAAGCATTTAAATTAGAACTGTACTCCGTTATAATTCCATTAGCTAGACCAATATGACTAGCACCACCGCCACCACCCGCATAGGAACCTTTACCACCTCCTCCATTATACCCCACAACGCCACGACCCCCACTTCCTCCTACGCCTACATAGATGACAGCTCCCTTGTTTAGATCAGTTTCACCTTCTGAGTAACCT
>CANSOY010000084.1 GCA_947648765.1 uncultured Clostridium sp. | reverse complement strand
AATTTTTAATAGAACTTGGAAGAGGATTTTCATTTGTGGCAAGACAACACAAAATAACTTTTGATGGAAGACATTTTTATGTTGATTTAATATTTTATAACTATATATTAAAATGTTTTGTAATCATTGATTTGAAATTGGGTGATTTAACACATCAAGATTTAGGGCAAATGCAAATGTATGTGAATTACTATACAAGAGAAATGATGAATGAAGGAGATAATCCACCAATTGGAATTGTACTTTGTGCAGATAAAAGCGACCAAATTGTAAAATTTACCTTGCCAGAAGATAATAATCAAACATTCGCTTCAAAATATAAACTATATTTACCAACAGAAGAAGAACTAAAAAAGGAATTAAAATTAGAAAATTATATTGAAAGAGACGTTGAGAATAAGGATGGCGAAGAGTAAGAAGAGTTACGATGAATGTCGAAAAGACTAGATGAAGAGAAAAAAATAACTGCTAGACAGAAAAAGAAACGTATGATAGAATGAAAACCAGAAAGCACCACAAAGGAGAAAAAGATGAAAGAATATGCTTTTCGCCTAAAAAAAGGACAAGACCTTAAGTTAGAAATTGAAAAGTATGTAGAAGCGCATCAGTTTCAGGCTGCTGTTATTGTGTCTTGCATTGGTTATTTGAATGAGGCTATTCTACATAATGTTTATCAGAAAAAAGAACTCATACGACTACGTAGAAAAAAACTAAATATTCTTTCACTAAATGGCACTTTGTCGGTTCATGGAAATCATATGTCGCTTACCCTAATTGATGACCAAATGCAGTTATATGAAGGGCATCTGCGTGAGGGGTGTGTGGTAAGTACAACGGTAGAGATTGTTATTTTAGAATTAGAAGATTATACATTTTATCGCGAACTAGACTTGGAAACTGGTTTCCGAGAACTAGATCCAGCAAGACGTTAGAAGGGAGAAAAAATGGAAAAAGCAAAAGTCATTACAATGTGTGGAAGTCTAAAATTTGAAGACGAAATTCGCAAACAAACGGAAAGACTAGAACTAGAAGGAAATTGTGTCCTTAGTATTATCTATCCGGGAAATCCAAATTTTGATAAAGACAGTTATACACCAGAACAACACCAATTATTTGATAAACTCCATAAACAAAAAATCGATATGTCAGATGCTATATTTGTGGTAAATGTAAATGGATATGTTGGAAGTTCAACCAAAAGTGAAATTGCCTATGCAATAGCGCAAGGAAAAGAGGTTTTATCACTAGAGCCAATCGAATAAAAGAAATTGGAGAAAAGTTATGGTTAATGTAGGAATTGGAGTAATTACGAAGCAAGACAAAGTATTACTCATTAAACGAGAAAGAGGAGATTTTGTTGGACTTTGGGGTTTACCAGGGGGAAAAGTAGAGGAGTGCGAGCATATCGATAAAGCAATCGAAAGAGAGATACAAGAAGAATTAGGACTAGACTTGAAATTTCACCAATTACTAGGAACAGCCACTGAAATTATGCACGATAAAAAAGCAACGAGTATTTTATACTGTTGTGAGTTAGAGATGGATGAAAAGCAACAAGTTTTACATCCAGAGTTTCAATACAAATGGTTTTCCAAAGAAGAACTGATGCAATCCGATGATATTATCCAAAGTGATAAAGTTATGATTAACAATTTCTATTACCAAAAGAAAGAAAACTACCTAAAACTAGATTGCGACCGAGATAAAGAAGGAAAATATTTCTGGAAATAGACTTTTTTTCCTAGAATACTTGCCTTTTCGTTTATTCTGTGGTAAAATAATATGCGTTAATATTTACGAACATACAGAAGGGGAGGTGCAAAAATGCCAAACATTAAATCCGCTATTAAAAGAGTTAGCGTTATCGAAAAGAAAACCGCTAGAAATAATATGATTAAAACTGGATATCGTACAGCTGTTAAGAAATTTGAGAAAGCAGTAGAAGAAGCAAACGTAGAAGAAGCAACCAAATTATTTGCAGAAGCAACCAAAAAAATTGACCAAGCATGTACAAAAGGTGTTATCGTAAAGAACACAGCATCCAGAAAAAAATCTAGATTAGCAAAAAAATTAAATGCAATAAAGGCATAAGAAGATGAAAAATTGTGCACAGTTTTTTATTTTAGAAAGGTTAGGAAAGACTAGCCTTTCTTTTTTATGCCAAACATTACCTTTGTTTTTCTAATCCGAATATGGTAAGATAAAGATAAGAACTTTTTCGGTATAGAAAGGGGAATGGGACGGATGAATGACCAAACACAAGGTAAAAATATTTTCATAATTTTTCAAAAAGCAAAAAAAGATTTTCTTGCAATGGATGATAGAACAAAGAAGATTGTAAAAATAGGTTTACGTTTTTCTTTTGGAATTACAGTTTTAGCAGTTAGTTTGCTAATAACCTATTTAATGGTACATAATCTTAACTTATTTATGGTTGGATTTTCTTTATTCAAAAGTAGTATCTTTTTCCATTTGGCTTTTATTGCATTTGGTATTATTTTTACAAACTGGAAAAAACAAATGAACTAACAAAAGGCTGATAACAATATTGTTATCAGCCTTTCAGCTTGGTGGAGATGAGGAGAGTTGAACTCCTGTCCAACAACCCTTCCACATCAACTTCTCCGAGTGCAGTTTATTATTAGGCATTCCCTTTTTGTATCGTTAATAAACAAACTTTACAAATCAGTAGTCATAAATACCCTCTATTCTATGACATCAAATAGATTTGTTTCCTACAAAATCGTCACCTTATCCTAATGTGTAGGGCAAAAGGTAAGATGTCGCTGCGACTAGGCAGCGTATGCTAATTCTCTATTATCAGCGTTTAGATTTAATTTCCCGTTTTTTTAAGTGGCCAACGAGAACCCACTACTCGCTATTGGTGTTTCTAGATTGCTGTCGAAACCAAGTACATCCCCATATAAAGGGTAACTCTTATTATTATATCCATATTTTTAGAAAAAGTCAATGAAGCAGAATAAAATTACAAAATATGGAGATAACACTTGTTGTTACAATAAGAAAAAACGGTAAACAAAAACACTCCTCTGCCAGCTAGTTAGAGGAGTGTTCTCAAAAAACAATACCTAAAACGATGCGCCACATTTCCTGTGGTATCTCGCTCTTTCTACTTTTATTATACTGGTATTTGCTTGCAAAGTCAAGAAATTTCCAAAGGAAAGAGTAGACAAAAAACGACAAGAAAAAACCTCGAGGTATAAAACTTCGAGGTTTGAATATTTTCCATTATCTCTTTGAGAATTGTGGAGCACGTCTTGCTTTCTTTAGACCATATTTCTTTCTTTCCTTCATACGAGGATCTCTTGTTAAGAAACCACTTGTTTTTAAGGTTGGTCTGTATTCTCCATTTGCTTGTAATAGTGCTCTTGAAATACCATGGCGAATTGCTCCAGCTTGACCTGTGAAACCTCCACCTTGTACTTTACAGATGACATCATATTTGGTTAATGTACTAGTTGCTGTTAAAGGTTGTCTAACAATAACCTTTAATGTTTCTGTTCCAAAATATTCATCAATATTTTTATTGTTAATTGTAATAACGCCAGTTCCTTCTACAAGTCTAACACGAGCGATAGAACTTTTTCTTCTTCCTGTACCATAGAAAACGATTTTCTCAGATTTTGCTTTTGGCATTGATATATCCTCCTTCTAAATTAAAAATTCCAAATTTCTGGTTTTTGTGCTGCATTTTCATGCTCACTTCCAGCATATACTCTTAATTTCTTAGCCATTTGTCTACCAAGGCGAGTATGTGGAAGCATACCGGTTACTGCTAAAGTCATAACTTTTTCAGAAGAACGATTCATCATTTCTCTTGCAGTAGTTTCTTTCATTCCACCAATGTATCCTGAATGATGTCTGTAGATTTTTTGGTCTAGTTTCTTTCCTGTTAAAACAACTTCATCACAGTTAATAATAATAACGTGATCACCAGCATCCATGTTTGGTGTATAAGTTGGCTTATGTTTTCCTCTTAGTAATTTAGCAGCTTCTGTAGCAACTCTACCTAAAGGCTTGTTTGCTGCGTCAATTACATACCATTTTCTTTCAATTTCATTTCCTTTTAAAGTATAGGTCGTATTATTCATGGTAAAAAATACCCTCCATTCATAAAATTCTAAATATATATTATTAACTGAACTAAAACCACCGGGGAGAAGTTCTAATTCACTAATATAACTACATACGCTTTAATATTCTAATACAGATTGCGAAAAAAGTCAAGAAAAAATGCAAAAAAAGGTTGACGAATTCTTATCTTTCGTGGTATACTGTTAAAGTATTTTGAAGAAGCAATCCACTTGCTCACCTTTACCAAACGAGGAAAAAGGTTACAAACTGAATGAAAACAAGAGGTTTCGTAGGCGTGGATTGACTTTGTAAAAAGTCAATTTTTTATTTTTATGGAGGTGTTTTCTATCAAACAAGAATTGCCGATTAATGGACAAATTAGAGCAAAAGAAGTTCAAGTAATAGACGAAAACGGAGAGAAAAAAGGAAAAATGTCTTTGAATGATGCATTAGATTATGCAGGGGAAAAGAAACTAGACCTTGTTCTTGTTTCGCCAAATGCAGATGTACCAGTCTGTAAAATTATGAATTATGGCAAATACAAATTTGAACAATCCAAACGAGAAAAAGAAGCCAGAAAAAAACAAAAGGTACTAGAAGTAAAAGAAATCCGTATCACGCCAAACATTGAACAACACGATTTTGAATTCAAGGCAAAAAATGCTAGAAAATTCATTAGCGACGGAAATAAAGTAAAAATCACTTTGAAATTCCGTGGAAGAGAATTAAACTATGTAAAACTAGGCGAAAAAATCTTAAATGATTTTATGGAAGCACTTGCAGATGTTGCTACACCAGAAAAGAAGCCAGTTTTAGAAGGCAAAAACATGTTTATTATATTGGCCAAAAAACAATAAGGCTAACATAAATATATTTTGAACAAAATGAAGGAGGAAAAAGATATGCCAAAGTTAAAAACAAATAGAGCAGCAAAGAAAAGATATTCTTATACCGCTACAGGAAAGGTAAAAAGAACCAAAACAAACCGTAGACATTTACTAGCAAACCGTACGACAAAACAAAAAAGACAATTAAGAGCACAAAGAGCATACGCAGACAAAACTTGCGAAGCAGGAATTAAAAAATTATTACCATACGGTAACTAATCATTCGTAGAATGGATATAAAGGAGGAAAGAAAATGGCAAGAGTAAAATCAGCAATTATTACACGTAAAAAACATAAAAAAGTATTAAAAAGAGCAAAAGGATACTATGGAGCAAAACATTATCGTTTCCGCATGGCAAAACAAGCCGTTATGAAATCTGGAATGTATGCTTATGTAGGAAGAAAAGATAAAAAGAGCAATTTCCGTAAATTATGGATTGCAAGAATCAACGCAGCAGCAAGAATGAACGGATTAACTTACAGCAAACTAATTGCAGGATTAAAGAAAGCAAATGTTGTAATCAACCGCAAAATGCTTGCAGAAATGGCCGTTGCAGACCCAGTCGCTTTTACAAAAGTAGCCGAAATTGCAAAGAAAAATGCATAAGAAATTGAGAAGAAGAATGGAAAAATACTGAAGTTGTAAAATGAAAGTAGACACAAAAAAAGAAAGTGTTTACTTTCATTTTT
>CANSOY010000083.1 GCA_947648765.1 uncultured Clostridium sp. | reverse complement strand
ACTGCATTGAGTGTTATTCCGGCAAGGATAATGAGCACGACTATTGTTACTTCTCATACAATAATTTGTGTTTTTTCCATACAAAAAAGGATAGAACTTCGTTCTACCCTCTTTTTGTGTTATTTTGCAAATTCAACAACTCTTGTCTCACGAACAAGATTTACTTTGATTTGACCAGGATATTCCATTTCTTCTTCTACTTTCTTTGCAACATCTCTAGCCATAATCGTCATTTGGTCATCTGAAATCTTTTCTGGTTTTACAATAATACGTACTTCTCTACCAGCTTGGATTGCAAATGACTTGTCCACTCCTTCGAAAGAATCTGCAATTCTTTCAAGTGTTTCTAATCGTTTGATATAGGTTTCTAAGGTTTCTCTTCTTGCACCTGGTCTAGAGGCAGAAATTGCATCTGCTGCTTGTACAAGGACTGCTTCAATGGATTGTGGTTCCACATCTCCATGATGTGCTTGTACAGCATTGATAACTGCTGGATTTTCTTTGTATTTCTTCAATACTTCCACACCAATTTCTACGTGGGTTCCTTCCATATCATGGTCAAGTGCTTTTCCAATATCATGTAACAAACCAGCACGTCTTGCAAGTTTTGGGTCAAGCCCTAATTCGTCTGCCATAATACGTGCAAGGTTGGATACTTCGATTGAATGATTTAATACATTTTGTCCATAACTGGTACGATATTTCAATTTACCAATTAAGCGTACTAAATCTGGATGTAGTCCAACGACACCTGTTTCCATAACTGCTCTTTCGCCTTCTTCTTTAATGGTTGCTTCCACTTCTTCTTTTGCTTTTTCAACCATTTCTTCAATCTTGGCTGGATGAATTCTACCATCCTCAATTAGTTTCTCTAGAGCAATTTTGGCAACTTCTCTACGAAGTGGGTCAAACCCAGATATAACGACAGCCTCTGGGGTATCGTCAATAATGAGGTCAATTCCCGTTAAGGTTTCTAATGTCTTGATGTTTCTACCTTCTCTACCAATAATTCTTCCTTTCATATCGTCATTTGGAAGAGCAACAATGGATACCGTTGTTTCAGAAGTATGGTCTGCAGCACATTTTTGGATCGCATATCCAATCACTTGCTTTGCATTCTTTTCAGCATCTTCTTTTGTCTTCGTTTCAATTTCACGAAGCAATGCTGCTTTTTCTGCTACAATTTGTTTCTCCATTTCATCTAATAGTTGCTTTTTGGCTTCGTCTTTGCTAAGACCTGAAATCTTTTGTAATTCGTCTAATTGCTTTTGAATGACATTATCCAATTCATTCTTTTGATTGTTCAATGCTGTTTTCTTGTCTTCTAATTCTTTTTCTTTTCTCTCTAGATTTTCTGTCTTGCGGTCCAAATTTTCTTCCTTTTGGACGATTCTTCTTTCTTGTTGTTGTACTTCGCCTCTTCTTTCTCTAATTTCGGTGTCTAAGTCTTTGCGAGCAGCCATAATTTCTTCTTTTGCCTTAAAAATTTCTTCTTTTTTCTTGTTCTCTGCTTCAACTGCTGCTAGGTCTAGTATTCTTTTTGCTTCATTTTCTGCACTTTGTAACTTAGATTCAGCTAATTTTTTGCGGATGAAAAATCCTACAAACGTAAAAATTACTGCTGAAATTAGAAAAACGGCGATATTGATTATTATGTCCATAATCAAACACCTCTTTCTATTCATTTTTCAATGTACTATAAATATATATTATCTTATGATAGATACTTATTTACTCTTCTATTGTATATGTATTATGTTCAACTGTCAAGTAGAAATTTTAGCCATCTTTCTTTTTTTCCTTCCAAAATTCTGCTCTTTTCCCAATTTATACACAAAAAAAGAATAAGAAAAATGATAACCTGTATCATTTCTCTTATTCTTCTAAACCTTTTATTTTTATCTTTTCTTATTCTGAGATATATAATTCAGGATCTAAATATTCTCCCTCTTTTAACATCTCGAAATGTAGATGCGCACCATCAGCAATTTCAAAGGTTGCTGTATTTCCAACGGTTCCGATTGCTTGTCCTTTCTCAAGTTCTTCCCCCTCAATGACGAACTCGGTTGAAAGAAGATTTGCATAAACTGTTTGGAAGCCATTTGCATGTTCTACCACAACGGTAATTCCATAGCGAGGGTCATTCTTAATTGCCTTGACTTTTCCCTCTGCTGCTGTTTTTACAACCGTGGTCTTTTCCGCTTCGATATCTACCCCATTATGGGTTGTCCATTCTTTTAGGGTATCCGAATAAACCAAGTTATCTTTGGCAAACCCTTTTTTGATAGTCCCTTCGACTGGTTTTTCAAAAATGGGATTTTCCACTTTCTCTTCTATATTGGTTTGTTCCACTTCCGCTTCTTTCTTGGCTTTTTCAGCATCTGCCTTTGTTTGTTCCTGTTTTTTCTTTTCCACTTGTTTTACTTCTGTTGCATTCGTATTGACTGCAACTTTTTCTGTCTTTTCTTTTGCTGGCTCTTCCGCCATCTCATTCACGCTTTTTCCCATGGAAGAACTGGTTTCTGCGGTTTGCAATTCAATTCGATTTTCCGATTGATTGGTATTTGCTTGCTCGCCACCTGTGCTTCCAATTTCAAAATGGTCGTCTGCATAATTTCCATAAAAAATGAAACTTGCGACAAAAGCAATAATGGCTACTGTTAATACACTAACTGCAATGTATATAACGCTATTATTTTCCCCCTCTGCTCTTGTTCCACGATTTCTATTTTTTCGCTCCATCCTTTATACCTCCCAAAATTTTGTTATCGTTATCATTCTTTCCTATTTTGGTTTTTTTATGCAAATTTCATAATTGTTTTATTGTAACTCCAGTATAAAAATGATGAATAATCTCCAGATAGTTTTTTCCTTGCTTGGCTAAACTATCTGCTCCTGTTTGGCTCATGCCGACACCATGTCCATAACCGATTACTCGAAATTTCACTTGTCCCTCATCCAAGGAAACTTCAAAATTTGCTGATTTTAACTTAAATATGTTACGGATTTCTACTCCGCTTAATGTGAGATTTCCCATTTTCATTTCTTTGACACGATTGCCTTCTGTTCTCCCTAAAATCTGAATGCAATCTGCTTTTTGAAAATCAATCTCAAAATCGGAATGAACTCCTTTGACCAATTCCCTCACTTGTTCAAAAGAATAACTTGCTTCCGATTGGTACTGATCATACGCATCTTCGCCAGCTGTTGTTACCGTCTGTAAATACGGGTAACCATTACCTCCCCATACATTCACTGGCGCTTCTGTATTCCCTCCACTATTCGAATGAAAAAAAGCATTGATTGGCTTTCCTTCATAAAAGATAACTTCTCCTTTTGTGCTATCCACACAGGAAACAATCTTATTCCAATATTCTTCTTTTTTATCCTCCTCCCATCTGGCTTGTCTATCTTCCTTGGTAATCCATGCTTGGCAACAAGCTGCGTCATCACAGATGTCTGCTCCTTCATGTTTGGAAGCCTGACTTGCTATTTTATAGATTGTATAAGTTCTTGCCACTACTGCTTGTGCTTTTAATGCCTCTTTCTCGTAATTTGCTGGCATTTCTGCCGATACCACACCATATAAATAGGTGTCCATTGGTAGTTCTTCCACTGTACTGTCTTTGGTATGAAAAAGTTTAATTGTAGCATACTGCGGATAGCTATATTCTGCTTTTTTATCCACTTGTGGTTCTTCTACTTTGGTAATACCTACTTCAAGTGATTCAAATTTTTTGGTTAAGAATATGGGAATTAAAAAACAAGTTAGGGTAATGGCTAACATACCAATGACTAATTTTTTCATGTTCTCTCCTAAGTTACTAATTTCATACGCATGGAACTTAAAATTCTTTTTTCAATTCTGGAAACTTGTACTTGAGTAATGCCTAAAATTTCCGCGACTTGCATTTGGGTTTTCCCTTGGTAATACCTTAGAACAATTAGTTTTTTCTCTTTTTCTTCTAATTCATCAATCAAGGCTCGGACGGATAAGCGATCGGTTACTAAGTTAGGCTCGTCCACTCCAGTTGCTAATGTATCAATTATATTTAGTTTGCCATTTTCGTCTGCATAATGGTTTTGGTAAATTGACTCGACTGGCAAAAATGCGTCCATGGCTGCTGCCACTTCTTCAACTGATATTTGCAACTTTTTTGCAATTTCTTCTAGCCTTAAATCTGTTCCACTTCTTTGCACTTCTTGTTTTTGTAGTTCTTTAATTCGGATCCCTAATTCTTTCGTGCTACGACTTACTTTCACCAGTCCATCATCTCGGATAAAGCGTTTAATTTCTCCTAAGATGTATGGCACTGCATAGGTGGATAGTTTGACATCAAAACTGGTATCGAATCGCTTGATGGATTTAATAAAGCCAATGACTGCTATCTGGTAAAGGTCGTCTATTTCATAGCCTCGGTCTTTGAATCGTTTGACAATGCTATAGATGAGTCCTGAATTATCTTGGATTAAATCCTCTAATGCTTGCTTGTCGCCGTTTTGAGCATCCCCAATATTTTTGATGTTATTCTCATACATATTGGCTTTTCCTCTCTTACGCTAAAATACTTTCCTCTTTCTGTTCTTTTTCCTCCTCTGGCATTGAGATTTTCTTTTTCATGGTTACTTTTGTTCCCATTCCTACGACAGACTCAATTTGCATCTCATCCATAAAATTTTCCATAATGGTAAATCCCATTCCAGAGCGTTCCAAGTTTGGTTTGGAAGTATACAGCGGTTTTCGTGCCAATTCAATATCTTCAATTCCTTTTCCATGGTCGGAGATTTCAATTTCCAATGTTTGCTCTCGTATTTTCGCTATAATTTGGATCATTCCTTCCCCTTTTTCATAACCATGGATAATACAGTTAGTTACTGCTTCTGATACAGCTGTTTTAATATCTGCTAATTCCTCTATGGTTGGATCTAGCTGTGAGGCAAAGGCTGCAACAGTTATTCTGGCAAAGGCTTCATTATTGGATTTGCTCACAAATTCTAATTTCATTTCATTTTCATATCGTCTTAACACTGCTTTTCCCCTTTCTATGATTGACATGGATTTTCCATCAATCGTTTGGCATATTCATTTGTGATTGGAATAATTTTTAATAATCCACTCATTTCAAAAATCTTTTTGACCGATGGCTTCAAATTAGTAATTTCCATTTGAGTTCCTAACATTTTGCAAAATTTGTACCTTCCTAAGACTAGTCCTATTCCAGCACTGTCCATAAAAAGAACACGACTAAAATCAAGTATAACTTTTCGCGGCATATATCGCTCCACTTCATTATCCATCATCCTCCTTAGTATTTCAGTTTCATGATGATCTATGTCTTCGGTTAATTCGATGAATAGTAGACCATCTGGTTCTACATATCTACTTTTCATTTTCCTCCTCCTTATCTCTGGATATACTATAACGCATTTTCCATAATTTTCCTATAGCAAAACAAGGGAAGTTTTGTCGAATGATGGGAAGTTTCCGACAAAAAAAGACAAGCTCTTTTGAACTTGTCTTATCGTTCCATCTCGATTTGTTTTTTCATAAATCTTTCTCCTCGAAAGATTTCCCATGGTTGAATGGTCTCGTTTATGATATTTCCTTGTACCCCGAAGCGTGTTAGTCCATCCATTTGGAGCATTCCGCTTTTCTGCATCAGTTCGAGTACTACATCATTTAGCAATGCCTCGATGATGTCTTCTGGAACAAGACTATACTGCTGCGGGATTTTTGCTTCAATCGTTGCTAAGTCATAGCCTACCACCTCGTGCAAGAACCTTACTCGCTCCTGCCTTTGTTTGGCATATTCTTCTGGCTTCACAT
>CANSOY010000082.1 GCA_947648765.1 uncultured Clostridium sp. | reverse complement strand
AACCATTAAACCATATCCGCATTACTTACAAAAAAGAAATTAAGTATGGAGAAATGGTAGAATGTCATTATGCAAAAGTGGATGGAAAGCATACTATTGCTATGATACGCAAAGAAGATAGGGCGGTTCATGCGATTGTGCAATTATGGTAGCAAAAAGAAATGAAATTTTACATTTTCTATTTCCTTTTTGCTTGTTTATCGATATAATGTCGTTACCAATGAATAGAATTATTTTAGGAGGAAATCAATATGAATTTAGCCAATAAATTAACCATTGCTCGCATGATTTTAGTTGTTATTATGCTCGTTATTCCACTTTTTCATATCCCGGGAGAAATTGGAGGAGTTGCCATTCTTGCCATTGTTCTAGACGCTATTTTTCTACTTGCTGCATTAACAGATAAGTTGGATGGATATATTGCAAGAAGTAGAAATCAAATTACGACATTCGGCAAATTTTTAGACCCAATTGCAGATAAAATCATGGTGTTAGTTGCGATGATGTTACTACTTGAAATGGGAAAAATCCCAGCCATTATTCCAGCGATTATTCTAACAAGAGAATTTTTAATCTCTGGTTTCCGTTTAATTGCGGTTGAAAAAAATGGAAATGTAATAGCTGCTAATAACTGGGGCAAACTAAAAACAGTTACGCAAATTATTGCTATTGGTTTTGCCTTTATTGACCGTCATACGTTTGGCAATGTATTCGGTGGTGGCTTACCAGTCGGAGAAATGATATGGAACGGAATTACAACTCTTATGATGGTGGTATGTGTCATTGCTACTATTTTCTCTGGCATCGAATATATGAAAGGTGGAAAAGACTTATTCAAAGACGATAACAGTAACAAGAAAGAAAAAGCAGGTCAAAAGGAGTAAAAAAGACAAATGAAAAAAGAAGAAGCGCAAAAAAGAATTTTAGAATTGCGAAAAACCGTAGAATATCATGCGAAAAAGTATTATGACGACGACGCACCAGAAATATCCGATTTCGAGTATGATATGCTAATGGTAGAATTACGAAATCTGGAAAAACAATTTCCAGATTTTCTTTCCAAGGACTCTCTTACCCAAAAAGTAGGAGGACATGTCAAAGAAGGGTTTGAAAAAGTACAGCATGAAGTACCGTTACAAAGTTTGCAAGATATTTTTTCTTTCGAAGAGCTAGACGAATTTATTGAACGTGTAACCAAACAGGCAGAAGAATACCATGAGCCATTAGCCTATGTGGTAGAAGCTAAAATTGATGGTTTATCCGTAGCACTCGAATACAAAGACGGTGTGCTTGTGCGAGGAGCAACGCGAGGAAATGGACTGATTGGAGAAGATGTAACAGATAACTTAAAAACCGTAAAATCCATTCCAAAACAACTCAAAGAAAAGATAAACATTACCGTTCGTGGCGAAGTGTTTATTGGGAAAAAAGAATTTGCAAAAATGAATGAAGAAAGAGAAATCCTAGAAGAACCGCTTTTTGCCAATGCCAGAAATGCAGCAGCAGGTTCTCTTCGTCAACTAGATGCAAGCGTAGCAGCAAAAAGACCATTGGATATCTATATTTTTAATGTGCAAAAAATTGAAAACAAAACTTTTCAATCCCATTATGATGAATTGCACTATTTAGAAGAAATTGGCTTTCAGATTGACCCAGTTTGTATAAGTTGTAAAACAAGAGAAGATATTGTAGCGGCAATCTACAAAATTGGAGAAGAAAGACAAGACTTAACCTTTGGCATTGACGGTGCAGTTATTAAAGTGGACAATCTTCATCTAAGAGAGTTGCTAGGCACAACATATAAAGTACCAAAATGGGCGATTGCATACAAATATCCACCAGAGCGAAAAGAAACTAAATTACGAGATATTACTTGCCAAGTTGGACGAACAGGAGCAATTACACCAATGGCTATCTTAGAGCCTGTTCAAGTAGATGGTTCGCTCATTTCCAAGACGACTTTGCACAATGAAGATTTTATCAAGGAAAAAGACCTACGTATTGGCGATACGGTTGTTATTCAAAAGCAAGGAGATGTTATCCCAGAAGTAGTTGATGTCATCAAAGGAAAGAGAACTGGAGAAGAAAAAATCTTTCAAATGCCAACCGTATGCCCAGTTTGCGGAGCACCAGCCGTTCGCGAAGAAGGCGAAGCAGCTACTCGATGTACTGGAATTGAATGTAGTGCAAAGGCTCTTCGCAGTATTGTGCATTTTGCCTCTAAAGAAGGAATGGATATTGATGGACTAGGTTACTCCATTATTGAACAATTACTCGATAGAGGATTGATTAAGACCATAGCAGATATTTATACCTTGCGTTTAGAAGATATTGCATCTTTGAAAAAGAATGGAACGAAATTTGCACAAAACCTAATCAATGCCATTGAAGAAAGCAAACATAGAGATTTATTCAAACTGATTACTGCTTTGGGAATTCCACACATTGGTGTAAAAATGGCAAAAGAATTAGCCCGTCGATATGGCTCGATTGAAGCACTGATGGAGGCTTCTGTCGAAAGCCTTAACTTGCAAAATGATATTGGAGAAATTACAGCGATTAGTATTCACGAATTTTTTGCACAAGACCAGACAAGAGATTTAATTCAAAGACTAGAAGCAGCAGGGGTAAATACCATTGCCCAGAAAGACGAAGATGCAGACGAAAGATTTATGGGTAAAACCTTTGTATTAACCGGCAGTTTAGAAAACTTTACCAGAGAAGAAGCCAGTGAAATCATTGAAAAATTTGGTGGAAAAACTTCTGGTTCAGTATCGAAAAAAACAGACTATGTTTTAGCAGGAGAAGAGGCAGGAAGTAAATTACGAAAAGCACAAGAACTTGGTGTAACCATACTTTCAGAGCAAGAATTTCAAACAATGATACAGTAAAGGGGAAACGATGGACGGAAAATATACTTTCAAAGAATTTAATCAGAATTTAGACGATGGATACCAAATCTTTTTCACCTATGTACGAAACCGTTATTTATTATTCAAAACAGCGGAAAATTGCTATACTCAAAAGTTATTAAGCGAGGATCCAAAAAATCCGCAACCACGTATGGCAATGGTAACAATGCGAAGAATTAAAGAGATGTTTCCTCACATGGAAGAAATTGAATACAAGATTGGTATCTAATACGAAAAAGATTGAATAAATCAGAAATTTAAGATATAATAAGCAAAAATGAACAAAAAGAGGAGAAAACAAATGAAAATGATTATGAACTTAATCAATGGGTTCTGTATGGCACTAGCTGATAGCGTACCAGGTGTATCCGGCGGAACCATTGCATTTTTACTAGGATTTTATGATAAATTTATTGGCGCATTAGACAGTCTAATTGCAGGAAAAAAAGAAGAAAAAATAAAGGCGATTAAATATCTATTCAAATTGGGGATTGGCTGGGGGATTGGATTAGTCCTTGCTGTTCTTGCCTTAACAAGCATTTTCGAGTCCCACATCTATCAAGTAAGTTCGTTATTCTTAGGCTTTATCTTGTTTGCCATTCCGGTTATCATCTTGGAAGAAAAAGAGGTACTAAAGGGAAAATATTGGAACATTATCTTTACTCTTATTGGAATTGGGGTTGTTCTTTTGATTGGACTTCTTAGTCCAGCAGGAGGAGAAGGCTTTAAGGTAGACATTGCAAATTTGAACTTTGGACTTGGGATATACATCTTTTTGGTTGCCATGGTAGCCATTTCTGCTATGGTATTGCCAGGAATATCTGGTTCCACGATATTACTCATTTGCGGAATCTATGTACCAATCGTTTCAGCCTTAAAAGAAGTATTAACACTCAACTTAGCGTACTTACCAGTTGTTATTATCTTTGGACTTGGCATTCTAACTGGTATTATCTGTGTGATCCGTTTAATTAAAAAATGCCTAGAGAAGTTTCGTTCACAAAGTATCTACTGTATTTTAGGACTTATGATAGGCTCCCTTTATTCCATTATACAAGGACCTACCACATTAGATGTCGCACAACCAGCTATGAATTTTGGCAGTTTCCACATTATATTCTTTATCTTAGGAGGAGTAATTATCCTAGGATTACAAGGACTCAAGAAATTCTTTGATAACAAACAAGAGATAAAAGAAATTGAGGAAAAAAATGGAGAAAATTAAGCAGTTTTTCTGGGAAAATCGTAGGATATTGATGATATCCGTATCGATTGTATTGTTTCTAATCATTGTATATTTTCTAGCAAGTAATCAAATACAAGCATTTGACGAAAAGGTGTATTCCTTTTTCCGACCAATGATATCTGGACAGGTAACCATCCTTTTCCGCGTGATTACTGCAACAGGAGGAGCCGTTTTCTTAGTGGTATTTACACTTTTGTTAGTTCTTTTTCGCAAAGAAAAAATAACAAGAATTGCTATTCCACTCAACTTAGTCTTGGTAACACTGCTCAATGTTGTTATCAAGGAAATTGCAAGAAGACCAAGACCAGTAGATATTGGCATCATTGAAGAAATTGGATTTAGTTTTCCATCTGCTCATGCAATGGTAAATACAGCATTTTATGGCTTTCTCATTTATCTCATTTTTTGCAATGAAAAGAACAAAACAAAAAGAAATATACTTTGCATTTCACTAACTTTGCTTATCCTAGGAATTTGTAGTAGTCGTATTTATTTAGGTGTACATTATGCAAGTGATGTATTAGCAGGAATGTGCTTATCCTTGATTTATCTAGCCATTTTCACAAAATGGTATAAAGGAATGAAACAGAAAAGTTTGGAGGGTTAAAATGGAACTAAATGTGAAAAAATCTACCTGTGTTCACGAGGGTTTTCTAAAATTAGACATATTAGATATTGAATTACCAAATGGAAAAACCATCGTAAGAGAATTGGTACGAAAAAATGAAGCCGTTGGAACGCTTGCTATCACGGAAGATAACCAAGTCTTTCTAACCAAACAACCACGAGTAGGATGTTGGAAATTGGAGTCGATTGAAATTGCTTGTGGACTCATGGAAAAAGGAGAAGATCCTCTTACTTCTGCAAAACGTGAATTGCTAGAAGAAACAGGATGTGAAGCAGACGAGTGGATCTCACTCGGTTCGTTTTACTTAGACCCAGCCAGTTGTACGACTGTTATGCACCTATTCTTAGCACGTAATGCGAAAAAGACGCATGACTTAAATTTAGACCCAGACGAATATTTAGAAAGTTTCAGTATACCACTTGACGAATTGGAAAAAATGATAGAAGATGGAATTGTTAATGATGTAGACACTGTACTTGCCGTAGAAAGGGCAAGAAAGTATATCAAATAAAGTGAGGAATGGAATATGAAACAACAAGGCATTGTTCTTTTAGCCGCAGGGCTTATCTTAGTTGTAGTTCTAATTTTAACAGGATATGTGGAAAAAGCAGAAAATATGCAAAGCATGCAAGAAATCTTATCCCAAGAAGAACCGCTAACCGAAGACCAAATCCGTAACATCGACCAAAACATAGTAGACGAATACTATAACCGAGAAAACAGTGAGTCGGATGATGGTAGAGGATATAACTTTACGGTTATTATCAATGATGTAATACAAAGATAAAAAAAGAAAAAAATAGAGCAAGACGAATTCAAACGACAAAGAATTCGCCTTGCTTTTTTGCGTGGAAAGAATATGGAAAGTACGAGAAGTAACAATAGTCGTACTAATCATTTTAGCGGGGATAACCCTTAATGCAGTTATAGGAGAAAACGGTATTATCTTACAAGCAAAAGATACGAAAAACTTAATAACCAACGAAACAACCTATGATAATGCCCAACTTGCACAACTGCAAAATGAGTTAAAAGATAATGGCTTGTATAGTGGGATAGGGATAATACCAGGTACAGATATTGGAGGAAGCTCCGAGGGAGGAGAAAATGGCATTGGCGGTGGTAATCAAGGAGGAAACTCTGGTGGCAATCCAAATCTAAACTCGAATACAGGAGGAAGAC
>CANSOY010000081.1 GCA_947648765.1 uncultured Clostridium sp. | reverse complement strand
TAACAAATGTATATTTTCTTTTCGGCTTATATTTTATTCGATAAATTCCTGCTGTAATTAGTGGAGCAAGTTGTACTCCCATTGTAACCAATAATCCGAGCACCACTTCATTTCCTTGCATGGAACCTAAAATGCCACCAAACAGCATGGCACAAATTAGTGTAACAAGCAAGTTAATTCCATAAAAGAATATGATTTTCTTTCTCATTTTTTTCCTCTATTCTAATTCTTGTTTTGCAAAATAGATTGGGGCTTCCCCGTTATCTTCTCTAAATTCATGTTCTGAAATACGGATATATGCTGTTCCGATTGGTGCATCTAGGTATGGTAAAATGTCTGGGTCATAGTTGCAAATGGTATTGATCGCAAACACATGATGATTGGCAGGGTTGTTCATATATTCTTCGTTTTCGTCGCCTTTCAGAAAACGCCAGCCACTATCTGGATTATTGGGGTTTGGCTCTTCACGATACATATAGCCAACTTTCCAGCCTTCTTTGGTAATTTTATCCGAAGCAATACAGCCTTCTCCATTTGGCTTGTCCCATTTAATTAATGGTTTTACTTCGATATCGATAAATCCATTTTCATTCCTTTTCATTGAATCCTCCTTTTCTAATTGAATTTGTTTGGTTGCTACCTTTTGTAGGAACATATCGTCATGCTCCACCAAAAGTAGTGTCGGTTTATATTTCAAAATTGCCTCTTCGATTTGCACTCTTGTTAAAATATCGATATAGTTCAGTGGCTCATCCCAGATATATAAATGAGCAGTCTGCGTTATACTTTTCGCAAGGAGCACCTTTTTCTTTTGTCCCTCACTCATATCTTGGATATTTCCATTCCACTCTTGATTGGAAAATCCCATTTTGGCAAGCATTGCTTTGAATACACTCTCGTCAATTTTATTTTCTCTTGCAAATGTTTTCAAATTTCCTTTTAATTCTTCTGTACTTTGCGATACATAGGATATGGATAAACCGCCTGCCATTTGCAAAGTGCCTGTATAGGAAATGCCTTCTCCAAGCAATAATTTCAAAATACTAGATTTGCCAACTCCATTTTTTCCTGTAATGGCAATTCGATCTCCCTTTTGGATTTCGAAAGAAATCGGTTTGTTGATTTCTTTTTTATTGTATTGAATTTGTAATTGGTTTGCTACCACAAAAGGATTTTTCTTGCTTTCCATTGGAATAATTTTTAGGGTATCTTGCCTGTCCACATTATGCAGTAAATTCGCTTTTTGCTCTATGGACTTTTCCATTCTATCTTCTATCACTTTTGCTTTTCTCATCATCTTTGCAGATTTATGTCCTACATATCCTCGGTCTATCATGGACTCGGTGTCTTGTGTTTTATATTTGGATTTCTCCGCTTGGTTGGACCAATTCTCCGCACTTTTTGCTGCGTTTTCGAGTTTCTTTATCTGTTTTTGTAATTTCTCGTTTTGGGTCTGTTCAAAATGGTCCTGTCTTTCCTTGTTTTCCTGCCACGAGGAAAAGTTTCCTTTTTGCACTTCAATACTAGTATTGTTAATCGCTATGATATGGTCTACTACTTGGTCTAAAAAAGTTCGGTCATGGGATACCAAAACAAATCCTTTTTTCTGTTTGAGATACGTTACAAGGCTTTTTCTCGTTTCTTGGTCTAAGTGATTGGTCGGCTCGTCAATCAATAAAAAGTTATTTCTTTTTAAGAATAGGCTGACTAATAGAACTTTGACTTGCTCGCCTCCACTTAACTGTTCAAATGGTCGATACAAGGCTTCTACTTCTGCTTGCAAAAGGTTCCATTCCTTCAAAATCTCCCAATCTTCTGCCAAAGGAGCAATCTCTTCAATGATTTCAATCGCCATTTTTGCTTGGTTTTCTACTGAAAAAGGGAAATAGTCTAAGTCTACACTTTTGGTAATTTTTCCTTGGTACGCATATTGTCCTAATAGCAATTTCAAAAGTGTTGTCTTTCCTTTTCCATTTCTCCCAATTAGTCCAAGTTTCCAATCGGTATCTAAATGAAAAGTAGCATTTTCAAATAAGTTGGTGCTACTTCCATCATAGGCAAAAGTCAAATTGCTTACTTGAATTTGCGACATAATCTTCCCCCTTTCCCTTTTTATTTTTCTTCTTTTATAAATTTCTTCTTTGCAAGCCAATATCCCATAAAGCCAAGTAATCCACCCAATGTATTGGTGATTAAATCGGTTACATCGCAACTGCGATGGTAAAGTAGGAAAATCGTCATAAGGAATTGTAAAAATTCAATCCATGCACTGAACAAAAAAGTTGCTCCTACAGTTTTCCATATACGTGGTTTCTTATTGAGAGAAGTCCATAATATACCAAACGGAATGGTCATAATGATATTTAGGATAACTTGTCTAAGGGCTCCATAACGGCCGTAGAATAAGGTCTTCAAATGGCTTAACATGAACATAAGTAACTGGCACAGAACTGTGGTATTTCCACTTTGGGTCTAATGTCAAATTTAATGGCAAAATCGTTACACATAAGACTAAAAATAGATACCAGTAAAACAAGGAAAACTTAATTTTATATTCCTTTTCTCGCTTCTTCAAATACATTTGGAAAATTCCAAAATAGCCAATACTAAATAAAATGAAACTTATAACATAGCTAATCATTTTTCTCTCCTAACTTATGAAATTGTATCCTTTTTTCTTTCATCGATATTTTTCCAACTTCATAACCATATTCTTTTGCTTCTTTTTTATAAGTCAAAAAGGAATGGTCAATCTCAAAATCTAGAATATCCTTAATTTCTTCGTAAGATAGCACATAACTTTCCTTTTGATTTTCTTTTAGATATTTCCACAATGGTTCATATTTACTCATATCTGCTTGCTCCTCTCCTTTAGAACAATGTTGTCCACTCTTCTTTTCCATAGATTTTTGCAATGTCTTGAATTCCCTGCCTGATTTCTTCTCTGGTATAATTTGCTTTCGCCAAAAAAGTATCGTCTTTTTCATTGATTTTTTGATAGAACTGCAATGCCACCTCAAAATCTTCTAATCTATTTTTATCTATGGTTTCAAATAAGATATTTTCTGCCTGATTGATTTCATAATTTTCCACCAAATCCAATAATTTCGTAAGTTTTCCACTTTCTAAAACAGTGCTGTATTCTGTTGTTTTTTCTTTTTTTCTTAACAAATCACCGAATAGCACTTCTATTAACTGTTGAATTTGTTTCATAATATAATCTTGTTTTATCTGCATTGTTGCTCTCTCCTTTTGGTCAATCATATCATAAGAGCAGACTGTTTTCAAGAGACAAGCCTGCTCTATTTTATGCTATTCTAAATCCATCCAAGGTATTTCAAATAGCAAACCGTTACAATTTGAAGAATTAAAATCACTGGCAATCCTACCGAAAATCTAAGTTTTTTCGTTTTATGGTGGAACACATACATTCCAATGATACTGCCAATGCTTCCACCCAGTAGACCTATGGTAAGAAGTGTTTTTTCTGGTGTTCGCCAGCTACCTTTTTCGGCTTTCTTTTTATCAATGAACATCGATAAAAAGCCAAGCAAGTTCATAACTGCTAAATAAATTATAATATTTTGAAGGGTTAAAATTTCGTTCATATTTCCTCTTTCCTTTAGCCAAATAGGCTCATTTGATTACTTTGGCTCATTCCTTTTAGACAGCCCGCTTTTTCCAATAGTTCAATAACCGATTTACCAATTTTAGAACGGATTTTCATATCATCAATGGACATGAATTTTCCATCTTTTTTGGCTTCGTCAATTCCAATGGCTGCCACACTACCAAGTCCTGGAATACTGTTAAGCGGTGGACGAATTCCTTCGTCTTCGACTAAGAATTTTGTTGCGTGTGAATGGTATAAATCGATTGGTAGGAAGTTAATTCCTCTTTCATACATTTCCAATACGAGTTCCAAAATGGCATACATATTCTTGTCCTTGGTGGTTGCCGAATTTCCAGCAAGTTCGATTTCCTTCATTTTGTTTTTTACTCTTTCTTCTCCGTGGCACATAATATCTGCATCAAATTCGTCTGCACGAATGGTGAAAAATGCGGTGTAATATGCTTTTGGAATATGTACCTTAAACCAAGCAATGCGGAACGCCATTGTTACATACGCTGCTGCATGGGCTTTTGGGAACATATATTTAATTTTCTTACAAGAGCCAATATACCACTCTGGAATTTTGTATTCACGCATAAATTCTTCATGCTCTTTCCATCCTTCTGGGTCTTTAGATGGTTTTCCTTTACGCACAAACTCCATAATTTTGAAGGCTTTCTTCGGTGGCAATCCTTGTTTCATAAGATATATCATAATATCGTCTCTGGTACAAATTGCTTCTGAAAGTTTGATGGTTCCTTCATTGATTAAGCTTTGTGCGTTATTTAGCCACACATCAGTACCATGGGACAATCCAGAAATACGAAGCAATTCTTCAAAAGTCGTTGGTCTTGTATCCAGTAACATTCCTCTTACGAATTTCGTTCCAAACTCTGGCACACCATACGTTCCAACCTCTGAATGAATTTGCTCTGGTGTAACACCAAGTGCTTTAGTCGAACTAAAGATAGACATGGTTTCTTTATCGTCTAGCGGGATTTCCTTTGGGTCAATTCCCGTAATATCTTGGAGCATACGGATCATAGTCGGATCATCATGACCTAGAATATCTAGTTTTAATAAGTTCTGGTCAATGGAGTGGTAATCAAAATGGGTGGTAATAATATCCGAATTTGGGTCATCAGCTGGATGCTGAATTGGTGTAAATTCAAAGATTTCACGTCCTTTTGGTACGACAATAATTCCGCCTGGGTGCTGTCCAGTTGTTCTCTTAATTCCTGTACAACCTTGTGCAATTCGTAAAACCTCTGCATTGGCAACTGGTATGCCTCTTTCCTCATAATACTTACGAACATAACCAAATGCTGTTTTATCTGCAATGGTGCCAACGGTTCCTGCTTTGAAAGTTGTTCCTTTTCCAAAGATTACTTCGGTATAGCGGTGGGCTTTTGCTTGGTATTCTCCGGAGAAGTTTAAGTCAATATCTGGCTCCTTATCTCCATCAAAGCCTAAAAAGGTTTCAAAAGGAATATCCATTCCATCTTTGGCAAGTTTTGCTCCACATTTTGGACAATCTTTATCTGGCAAGTCAAAACCATTTTTGTAGCCATAATCGGTAAAGTCTGAATATTTACAGTTTGGACAACGGTAATGTGGTTGGAGCGAATTTACCTCTGTGATACCTGTCATATAGGCGGCAAAGGAAGAACCAACAGAACCTCGAGAGCCTACCAAGTAGCCGTCTGCATTGGACTTCCATACTAATTTTTGTGCAATGATGTACATAACAGAGAAACCGTTTTTAATAATGGACTCGAGCTCTTTGTCTAATCTATTTTGCACAATCTCTGGTAATGGGTCGCCATAGAGTTCGTGTGCTTTGTTATATGCAATTTCACGAATGGTTTCCTCACATCCGTCAATGTGTGGCGGACACTTTTCTGGAGAAATCGGGCTAATTGGCTCACACATATCTGCAATTTTGTTGGTATTGGTTACCACTACCTCATATGCCTTTTCTTCTCCTAAATATTCAAATTCTTTTAGCATTTCTTCAGTGGTTCTCAAATACAATGGTGCTTGTTGGTCTGCATCATCATAACCTTGTCCTGCTTCCAAAATTCTACGATAGATTTCGTCTTCTGGGTCTAAGAAATGCACATCTCCTGTTGCCACTACTAACTTTCCTAGTTTTTCTCCTAAGGCTACAATTTTGCGGTTAATGTCTTGCAATGCTTCTACATCTGGTACAACTCCATTTCGTACCATGAACATATTATTTCCGACTGGCTGGATTTCAAGGTAATCATAATCTCCTGCAATCGCTTCAATTTCTTCATCGCTTTTTCCTGCTACAATAGCACGGTATAACTCTCCTGCCTCGCAAGCACTTCCAAGGATTAAGCCATCTGAATATTTACGATATAAGGATTTTAGAATACGCGGTTTTTTATAGAAATAGTCTAAGTGCGAATACGAAACCAGTTTATATAAATTCTTTAGTCCTACATA
>CANSOY010000080.1 GCA_947648765.1 uncultured Clostridium sp. | reverse complement strand
ACTAAGCAAAGCGAGGTTCTTCTTTTGCTTTTGAGATTTTGCAAAGTTTATGATATAACTAAGAAAAAATAAGGAGAGAAAAAATGGAAAAAATCCATACAATCGATTTATGGACAGAACAATATGTAAATCATCAAGAATGCTTTAATGGTGCCTTTATAGATGGTTTTGAAAACGGGAAAATAGCGTTTGACCAGTATAAAGTGGTTAAAAATTGTAATTGCTTGATTACAGTAAATAACTTAGAAGTGCATATTTGTAACAAGCATAATGCAATCGTTTTTTATCAAGAAAATAAACCAGTTAGACTTATGGTTATGAATCAAAAAACAGATATAGAAAGATGTATCGAATGTGCGCTAGAACAATCTTTGAAAGATAAAAAGTTAAGTGAAGTGTATCGAGAATTAGGAATTCTTGTAAGAATAATAGATTTAAAAGAAAAGCCTATCGATAATCAAGCAAATCGAACAAAAGAAATTGACACAGGCTCTTGCGACCGTTGGAACCTATTATATAGTATGCTAAAAGGGAGTTATACGGAATGTGATACTGGATATGGAAAAAATGGACTAAATCAATATGAATTTTTATCGGATATAGAAATTAACTATGAATTAAAAACAGATACAGAAGAGTTTGAAATCCAACATAAATGTGGATTTATCAATGAAAAGAAAAATAGGATTATTATTATCCAAGAAAATTCACCATTGACACAAAATGTAAGCCGAACTTCATATTGACATCCAGTAGTACATATATTACAATCAAAAAAGAGTGTTTGAAAAGAGAGAAGGAAAAAACATGGCAAATATGTTAGATTATCTAAAATGGAGAGGGGACTTAAGTTTAGAGCAAGATGGACTAAATGAGATAGACAACCTAATCTTAACTAGATTTTCGTATCTACCATTTAGCAAATTGATGAAAGAGGGAGAGAAATTAAAAATCCGAACGGTATATGAACGCTATGAGATAAGCAATATTAAAAGAGATAGTTTTTTGCTAAAAGACGATATACCATTCTTTCGAGCAGTAGCAAACTCGAACCGTTTTGGAAATTTAGTAATCTTAAAATATGAGAATAAAATTAGTTTGAAACTAGAAGAACAATTTGCAGTAGTAACAATCCTACTACCAAAAGATACTGCTTTTGTTTCTTTTTGTGGAACAGACGATACCATTGTTGGCTGGAAAGAAAACTTTAATATGAGTTTCAAAAGCCATTTGCCAGCACAAAAAGACGCAGTTCGCTATCTAAATAGCATTGGAGAACATTATGCTGGGAATATAATCGTTGGCGGACACTCTAAAGGTGGAAATCTAGCGGTATATGCAGCAGCATTTTGCAAGCCAGAGGTACAAAAAAGAATTGTTACGGTTTATAGTGATGATGGACCAGGTTTTGGCGATGACATTATTGAAAGCAAAGAATACAAACAAATCGTAGACCGTGTTGTTTCGTATGTGCCACAATCTTCGGTTATTGGAAGATTGCTACTACACGAAGAAAAATATTATGTGGTAAAAAGTACACAAGTTGGTATTTTACAACATGACCCATTTTCATGGCAATTAGAAGGAAAAGAATTTATCAAAGTACAGGAACTAACGAATGGAAGTAATGTAACGGAAAAGACGATTAAAGAATGGCTCGAAAATGTAGAACCAGAAAGAAGAGAAATTTTTATCGATACCCTTTATGATATCTTAGTAGCAACCAATGCGAAAAGGGTAGGAGATTTAGGAACGAACTGGATCCGAACGGCTTCTACCTTGTTAAAAAAATACAAAGGAATTGACGAAGAGAGTAAAAAGTTAATTAACCAGACATTAGAAGCCTTAAAAAAATCTGCCAGAAATCAAATCTTAGAGTCTTTTTCGCAAAGCAAAAAGAAAGAAAAGGGAAAAAAGAAAAAAATTGGAATTCTTTCCAAATAATTTCCAGAAAAATGTGTATAATAAAATAGAAAAAATGATTGCCATTTCAAATGAGATGTAATATAATTGTAACATAAAAGAAATGACCTTGTCATAAACGTATGGAAAGGAAGATAAAGATGTTCGGATTTGGACAGGATATAGGAATTGATTTAGGAACAGCAACTGTAATTGCTTTTGTAAAAGGAAAGGGGATTGTGCTAAGAGAGCCCTCTGTTGTAGCAATCGATAGTCACACAGGAGATGTGTTAGCAGTGGGAAAAGAAGCAAGAAGAATGCTTGGCAGAACACCAGGTAATATTACAGCGACAAGACCACTTCGTGAAGGTGTCATTTCCAACTATACCGTAACCGAAAAAATGCTAAAATATTTTATCGGTAAAATTGGTGGAAAGACCTTGTTTGCTCCTAGAATTATGATTTGTATCCCATCTCAAGTAACCGAGGTTGAAAAAAGAGCTGTTATTGATGCAGCCACACAGGCAGGAGCAAGAAAAGTTTACCTAATTGAAGAGCCAATCGCAGCAGCAATCGGAGCAGGGATAGACATTTCCAAACCTTGTGGAAACATGGTAGTAGATATTGGTGGAGGAACCACAGATATTGCTGTTATCTCACTTGGTGGACCAGTTGTGCATACATCGATTAAAATAGCAGGCGACAAATTCGACGAAGCCATTGTCAAATACATTAAAAGAAAACACAATATGATGATTGGCGAAAGAACAGCAGAAGAATTGAAAGTAAATATTGGTTGCGTGTATCCAAAAATTCAAGACTTGGAAATGGATATTCGTGGAAGAGATTTACTAACAGGACTTCCAAAAACCATTACCATCCATTCCAGCGAAATGCAAGAAGCACTAATGGAGCCAGCAATGTCTATCGTGGATGCGGTTCATTCAGTATTAGAAAGAACGCCACCAGAACTTGCAGCAGACATTAGTGATAAAGGAATCTATATGACAGGAGGAGGCTGCCTCGTTGACGGATTAGATAAACTTTTGCAAGAGAAAACCGGTATCAATATTATGATTGCACAAGATGCAGTATCTTGTGTGGCATTAGGAACAGGAAAGGCCTTAGATAATCTTGACTCATTAGATGGAAAAAATAAGATTAGATAAAAAAGAAAGAAAAAATGACCGAGTGTTACAATTCTGTCATTTTTTTCTTTTCAAATGAAAGATTGTGTGATAGAATAAAACAGTAAAAAAGAAGATAGGATGGAAACGGATGAATAAAACGAAACGAAAAATATTTGAGACTTCCATGAAACTATTTGCAGAAAAAGGATATGATGCAACTAGTATTGAAGAAATTACAGCAACGGTTGGCGTAGCAAAAGGTACTTTGTATTACCATTTTTCGAGCAAGGAAGAGATCTTTAATTTCTTAGTAGAAGAGGGCGTAAAGTTACTGAAAAATAGTATTGAAATTAAAACAGAAGATTTAACCAATAATTTGGACAAGATACGTGCAATTGTTTTAATTGAGTTAAAGGTACTGGTCAAGTATGAAAATTTTATGACCATCATTTTAAGTGAAATTTGGGGAAGCAGCGAGCGAAGCCTACTTTGTCGCAGCCAAGTTTTCCAATATATTAAAATGATTGAGGAAATTGTAAAAGAAGGAATGGAACAAGGTGAGATTAACCAAGGAGATCCGAATGTTATTGCATCTGGTATCTTTGGATTCGCGTGTTCTAGTCTAATTTATCGTAAAAGAATGGATGATAACGTAGATATTCAAAAGTTATACCGAGAAATTGAAAAAAGTTTTATTCGTAAATTAGGAAAAGAAAAAGGAGTAGAAAGCAAATGAGATCACTAAGAGATTTGAAAATACCAGATTTTAAGTTTCCGAAAATGAAAATGGAAGGTATTGAGAATATTGGCGAAGTAAAAGTAGATTATGACAAAGTAGAAAAAGAAAAGGCAAGCAAAAAAGACCGCAAGAACTATCCGGGAACGGATTACAAAACCATCAAGGAGATTTTCTTAGAGTCTACCGAAAAATATAAAGACAAAGAATTTGTATTAGAAAAGCCAGACCATAAGACACCATACCAAGAGTTTTCTTATGGCAGATTTCGTGAAGATGTATTTGCTTTTGGAACAGGCCTAGAAGAATATTTGAACCTCAAAAAAGAAAGAATTGTTATTTTTGGAGAAACTACATATGAGTGGTATACTTCTTATATTTCTCTTCTTTGTGGTAGCGGAATTGCAGTTCCGGTCGACAAGGAATTGCCAACTAATGAGTTAATTAATGTATTACAAAGGTCTAGAGCAGCAGCTGTTATCTATACAGCCAAAAAGAAAGAGGAAGTCAAGAAAATTAAGGATAGTGTTCCTTTTGTAAAATACTTTATTGAAATGTATTCAGAAGACGAATTATCTGGCAGAGATATTGGCTATGAAACGATTGCGAAAAAAGGAAAAGAATTGGTAGAGCAAGGAAACAAAAAATTTATTGATATTGAAATTGACCCAGAAGAATTTAAACTACTGATTTTTACATCAGGAACAACATCATCGTCCAAAGGTGTTATGATTTGTAACCGAAACTTAGCATCCAATATCAATGCAGTTTATCCTTATGTAAAGATTTACCCAGAAGACCGTTTCTTCTCGGTACTACCATTACATCATACGTATGAGTCTACGATTGGATTTTTACTACCAATGGCAATTGGCTCGTCAGTAGCAATTTGTGAAGGATTAAAATATATTGTACCAAACTTGCAAGAGGCAAAACCAACTTGTATGTTAGCCGTTCCACTTCTTGTGGAAAACCTTTATAAGAAAATCAATGCAACTATTGAAAAGAGCGGAAAAGCAGGTCTTGTTGGTTCTATGATACATGTAACCAATGCACTGAAAACAGTTGGAGTAGACATCAAGAAAAAAGTATTCAAAGAGATTTACGATAATCTTGGTGGAAATATCCGTATTATTGTTTCTGCAGCAGCACCGATTGACCCAAAGGTAGGTAAATGGGTACAAGATATTGGAATTGTATTCCTACAAGGATATGGTTTAACGGAAACAGCACCAATCGCAGCCTTAACACCAGATTTTGACCCAAGAGTAGGTTCCGCCGGAAAAGCAGTCGTAGGGGACGAAATCAAGTTACACAATCCAAACGAAAAAGGCGAAGGCGAAGTTTGGATTAAAGGAAAAACAGTAATGTTAGGCTACTACGAAGACGAGGAAGCAACCAATGATGTTATGCACGATGGCTGGTTCAATTCTGGAGATATTGCCTATATGGATAAAGATGGTTTCTTATTCATTACTGGTAGAAGCAAAAATGTTATTGTAACCCAAAACGGAAAGAATATTTATCCAGAAGAAATTGAGATTATGCTTAGCCATGTAGAAGAAATTGCAGAATGTATGGTGTATGGAAAAGAAGTAGAAGGCGAAAAAGAACTTGTGATTTCAGTAAAGGTAATTCCGAACTATGAAAAGATTGAAGAGAAACATGGCAAGGATTTATCCGAAGACGAAATTCGTAAAATCATTTGGGAAGAAATTAAAAAAGTAAATAAGCAATTAACATCATATAAAGCAATTAAAAACTTAGAAATTAAAAAAGACGAATTTGAAAAAACAACAACCATGAAAATTAAGCGCTTTGCCGAAATCAAAAAAGATAAAGAAAACCAAGAAAAATAAAGATTTGAAACTTTGTCATGCTCTTGTAATATATATGACATGAAATTGTTACACGAAAAAAGAAAAAATGTCTTGTAGTTTTTTGTAGAACAATGTATAATAAAGAAGGTTATAGATGAGTTACGTAGGATAAAAGGAGGGGTAGTTTACAATGTCTAGATCCGGCATAGTAAACGTGAGAATGGTAATCACGGAAGAAAAAATCTTATCGAATATTGATAAGGTGCAAAAGTTAATCAATCCAAACAGTAAGAAGCAAATTGTTCAACTGGAAGAAGATGCTTTCTTTAAGGACTTGATTGAATCAATTAAAACCTATTTAATTGAATATCCAAAAAAGAAGAACTTCCCAAGTAGTGTATACAAGGCTGCTTATGGGCTAGTTGAGTATGCAACAAATCAATTTGAGGAAAATACCAAAAAAATTGAAGAGTTAATTCGTAGCCGTGAAAAAAATATTTCATCGGCAGCAAACTTAAAAGAACTTTTGGAAGTTGTTGAAAACAAAGAAGACGGTTGGAAAGACCGTGTAAAAGAGGCTGAAGGAGAGTTTTCAGAA
>CANSOY010000079.1 GCA_947648765.1 uncultured Clostridium sp. | reverse complement strand
TATTTCTTTTTGTTTTTCAAAAAAAGAAACCTATGAATATTTACTATTCATAAGTTTCTTTTGATGGAGCTTCCAGCCAGAATTGAACTGGCGACCTCAGCCTTACCATGGCTGCGCTCTACCTACTGAGCTATAGAAGCAAGTTTCTACATAACGATAATAATCATACCATTTTTTTGCTGTACCGTCAACATATTTTTTGAAAAAATTACAATAGGCTACGAAAATAGCCTATTGTTCATCCTCTATATTTTTCATTGCCTTTTTACGAATTCTTTGAATTGCATTATCTATGGACTTTACAGGCGTATCTAATTTTTCTGCAATTTCTACATAGGACTCCCCATTCATATAGCGGTTTAACACTTGCTTTTCAAACCCACTTAGGTGCTTGTCCATTGTTGCCTCTATTCTCTCGTAGTATTCCTTTTTGGTAATGGTATCGAGCGGATCCTCTTGGGTTGAATTTAGGATTTCCAATAAAGATTTATCGTCTTCGTCATTTTCCGTATTGGTATTATTCAAAGATAAGTAAGAATTTAATGGAATGTGCTTTTGGCGATTAGAAGATTTAATAGCCGTAATGAGTTGTCTTTCAATACATAAGTTGGCAAACGACTTAAAGGAATTTTGCTTATCTCCTTCAAAGTTCTTAATTGCCTTAAACAAGCCAATTAGTCCCTCTTGGACAATATCTTCTCTTTCTGCTCCAATGATATAGTAACGACTTACTTTCATTTGGACAAGGTCTTTGTATTTCACAATCAAATACTCAAGGGCATTCTTGTCCCCGTCTTTAATAACACGAACAATCTCTTCATCGCTTAATTCTTCGTAATTTTGATTATTTACTCTTGAAAATAGCATTCCATTGTTTTCCATGCGCTCTGAATGTTCCTCCTAGATGTATTTTACCTATCTTGATTTGTATTATATTCTACCAAATCCGCTAGTGTCAAGACTAAAATCACGAATTATTTGATAAAATCTTCTTTTTATGCTATGATGAGGAAAAAAATAAGAAAAAGGATAACATAATATGATATTTGATGGAATTTGTTTGCGCAAAATTGTCGCAGAACTTCATACTTGTTTAATCGATGGTAAAGTGAATAAGGTGTTTGCTCCTACCAAAAATGAGATACTGCTTAGTATCTATTCCCACGGTACACAATATGCGCTCCTTGCCTCTATCGCTTCGGACAATTACCACTTAAATTTAACTACAACCAGTAAACCAAACCCACTCAAGGCAAGTAATTTTTGCATGCTTCTTCGTAAGCATTTGATTGGTTTTCGTATTACCAAAATCAAAATGCGTGGTTTAGAACGTATTGTTTTTATCCATTTGGCTGGGTATAACGAAATGAACGACCCTTCTCAAAAGATTTTGGTTATTGAACTGATGGGAAAGCATTCCAATATCTTACTGCTAACGGAAAAAGGAACCATTATTGACTCACTCCGTCATTTGGATATTGACTCTGGTGCTACTCGAGATTTACTTCCAGCCCATCCGTATGAAATGCCAGAAAACACCAAAGTAGACTTTGAGCAATTTGCTACTGAGCAAGATTTCCTAGTATATTGTAAGCCTTTATCTGCACAAAATTTGACCCAACTACTTGCTAATCATTTGATTGGCATTAGTAAAAATTATGTCGAAACCTTTTTGGAAACGCAAAATCGTACAAATGAGGTATCCGAAGAAAATCTTTCTGCTTTTTATCAATCTTTCCGTAATGACTTAGCAGAAATTCACAAAACACAGGAAAGCACTACTCCAATTCATACTTGGAACTTTGCTTGCGACGATTTCTATTCTCAAAAAGAAGAAAAGCGGACTTTACAACACATTTCGTCTAAGCCTTGTCCGTCTTGTTTCAGACGATTTGAAAAAAGTGCATAAGAAATTAGACCACATTGAGGAAAAGTTGAAAGAATGTAATGAGATGGAACAATACAAACTTTATGGCGAACTACTAACCGCAAACTTGTATCAGTTTTCCAACAAAGAGGTACGTTTATCCGAAGTTACTCTCTCAAACTACTACAATAATCAAGAGATTATCATTCCGCTTGAGGACAGATATTCTTTAGCAGATAATGCGAAAAGATATTTCAAGAAATATAACAAATTGAAAAATGCTTTTGAAATTGTTTCAAAGCAAAAACGAGAAACCTTACAGGAAATTGAATACTTGGGCAGTATTTTATATGAATTGGAAACAGCCTCTACTTTGGAGGATTTAGAACATATCCACGAAGAAATTTCCAAAAACCTAGTATCTCAATCCCATAAGACAGCTGAGTCGAAATATACCGTAAAACAAACGAAAACGCCTGAATTTCTTACTTTTACCATTGATGGGTATACAGTACTTGTTGGAAAGAATAACTTGCAAAATGACCAACTCACATTAAAAATAGCAAGAAAGACAGATTACTGGTTCCACACAAAAGATATTCATGGAAGCCACGTTATCTTAAAGGTAGATAATGGCAAGCCAGAACCTAGTCCAGATACTTGTGTAAAATGTGCGAAACTTGCTGCAAAATATAGCAAGGCAAGATATTCTTCTAGCGTTCCTGTGGATTACACCCAAGTTAAATATGTAAAAAAACCTTCTGGAGCAAAACCTGGTATGGTTATTTACACCAATTACAAAACCATCCATGTTACAAACGAAATAAGCAAAACAGATTAACCTCTGCTTTGCTTATTTTTATTCAATTCTATCTTTTTGTGCTTTCTTCACTAAATCTGAACTAGACGCTCTTGTAACCGAACGATAGCCAAATTTCTTTTTTAGGTCGTCCACTACTCGGTCTATCTTTTCATTTTTTTCAGAACTTGGATTAGAAAAGAAACTCAGTTGTACTTCGTCCTTTTGCACTAGTCCATCTACTCTCACACCAACTAATCGAATAGGCTCTTTTTGATACATTTGCAAAAAGAGTTCTTTTGCTGTTTCGTAGATTTCTGTTGTGTTCGATGTTGCTTGATACAATTTCTTTTGGTGGGAATAGGTTACAAAATCTTTTGTTTTCAGTTGAACGTTCACAACCGTTGCTAGCATATTGTGAGCACGCAAGCGGTAAGTTACTTGTTCTGTTAAAGCAAGTAATACTTCTTCCAACTTGTCTATATCTGCTACATCCATTGGAAGTGTAGTTGAGTTGCCTATTCCTTTTGGTACTTCTTCTTTTTCATTTACTTCTGTATCATCTATTCCATTGGCGTATTCCCAGAGCATTTTGCCAAACTTGCCAAATTTACGAATGAGTAATTGTTCGTCTGTATGTGCTAAATCCCCAATCGTCTGAATTTTCATGTTATATAACTTTGGTACGGTTCTTCTTCCTAACATAAATAGTTCTTTGATTGGCAAAGGCCACATCTTTTTTTCAATTTCTTCGGTGTATAGCGTATGGATTTTATCTGGCTTGCTAAAATCTGAAGCCATTTTTGCCAGCAATTTATTCGAGGCTATTCCAATATTCACAGTAAATCCCAATTCCTTTTTGACACGGCTACTGATTTCCTGTGCAATCTCCATAATATCTCGTCCCATACGATGGGCAGTCATATCTAAAAAGCATTCATCGATACTAAATCTCTCTATCTTATCTGTGTATTCTAAAAATAGCTGATACAATCGATTAGAATATTTTTTGTATACTAAATAGTTGGATGGAAATGTACGTACACCCGGACATTTCTTTCTTGCTTGGTACAATGGCTCGCCAGTTACAATGCCAAATTCTTTTGCTTTTTGGCTTTTGGCAAGTACAACTCCGGCTCTTCTCGACTCGTCCCCTCCAATTACAGCAGGAATTGTACGAATATCTAATTCGCCACCATTCTTTAGCATTTCAATGGCAGTCCAACTTAAAAAGGCATTATTTACGTCAATGTGTAAAATGTATCTTTCCATACCATCATCTCCAAGGATATTATAGAACTTGTGTTCGTTGTTGTCAAGTATAAAAAGAACTTACACAAAAATATGTAAGTTCTCCTATTAAAGTTATTTACTCAATAACTGTGATGGCTGCTTTTCCATTTCCACTCCAAATCCCGCTAGCCGTCGCCCCTCCGCCTACACCTCCCACATACCCAGATCCTCCTCCGCCACCACTGTTGACCGCTGTGCCACCTCCATAATATCCTCCTCCGCCACCGCCGCTATTTGTCGTCCCATCAGCCCCAGTTCCTAGGCCTGCTCCGCCCCCAGTTTGACTCCCTCCGAGAGCACCCGAATAACCGCTACGCGCACCACCGTCACCACCGTTAGTACCACCACCAGAACCTCCCGCACCACTGAAATTAGTACTACTACCATTATAGTAACGACGAGCTCCACCTCCTCCACCGCCCGCCACAATAATCCTAGATGTTAAACTTCCATTTCCAACTCGAATGTCAGAAGCACCACCACCTCCTCCACTTCCAATACGTTCTGCAAATGCGCTTCCTTTCCCGCCTCCATTGAACCCTCCTGTTCCCGTAGTGCTAGCCGTTCCTCTTCCTCCCATCCCACCAACATAGACATACATCAAAGCACCGTTTGAAAGAGTTAGAGTTCCTTGAGCCATTCCCCCTAAGCCTCCTTCCGTCTGTTTATCTTCATAACGATAGCCAGTTCCTCCTTGTGCTCCCCACACTTCTAATTTATATTTTCCCATATCAAGTGTAATCTGCTGTACACTGCCTGTATAGGCAAAATTCTTTGTTGCTCCAGCCAATGTTTCCAATGTCTTTTCTGCACTTACATTTCCTGCTTTATCTTTTGCTATTACTTTGAAAGTGTATGTTTTTATATCCGTTAATCCTGTATATTGATAGGTATTACTTGCTTGCACTGATTTACTTGTACTCGCTAAATAATATGTATAACCATCTGTGGTTCCAGTTCCGCTCGTTGGCTCACTTACTATAGCTCTCACAGTTGCAGTTCCAGTCGTTCTCGCTGTTCTTGTAAAATCTGTTATCTTTGGTGGTGTTATATCTCTTGTTACTTCTACTACATTTGTTGTTACTAGTTTTCCTTCTTTGTTATAGTTATGTACCTTTACTGTCCAATTTCCATCTGCCTGTAATTGGATTGTCCTTGTTTCTTTATCATTTAGTGCATACTCGTCAGATAGTTGTTGGCCTACTGTTACACTGTTTCCTGCTATACTTCCTGCTTTATCTACTGTTCCTAATACTTGATAAGTCGTCTTCATAATATCTACATTGTTACTATCTTGTCCTCGGAAAGTTAATGCCACTGTTTCACTTCTACTATATTGTCTGCTTCCTTCTGTTCCGTTATTTACCTTTTCTCCTATGATTGGATTATTACTAATCCATAGTGATGGTTTCGATATTACATCAGTTATTGCTGTATTTCCTGCCTCGTCTGTTACCATTACATACATATCATAGGTCTTTTGTTGGTTTAACCCTGTATATATCTTTGCTACTATATTACTCTCTTCGCTTGTAAAATCCCCATTTGTTTCTGCTAATCTATGTCTGTAGGTGTACGCATTATTCGTTAGTCCTGCTCCTGTATCTTCTGCATTTACAGTTACCTTAAATCCTTGTCCTGGTATTTGTTCTCCTGTATAAGATTTTATCGTTGGTCTTGTTGCATCTTTCTTTAAGGTTAATACTTCACTTTGAGATAACCTCATTCCTCCTGCGTCATACGAATATGCTGTAATTGTGTATTCCCCATCTGCTACAATACGGAAGGTTGTTCCATTTGTTATCTCTACTTCTCCTGAGTCGAAAGTTCCTACCCCGATTACTTCTTTATCTCCGATTTGTCCTGTGCTTGTTGCCGTTCCCTGTACTCTATACTTTATTTTCTTTGAACCTGTATCGGTTCCTAGTACACGCAAGGTTACATTACTCGTGTACCACTTATTTTCTCCTTCTTTTCCACTTGCGATTGATAAGGTTATTCCGCCTGTTGTAGTAGTTCCCATTTGCCTCTTAAACCACATAATGGTTGGGTTCGATTTATTGCCTTGCGTATCATAAGCATACGCTGTTATGGTATATTCTCCATCTTTCGTAAAGGTTAATGTTCCACCATTTTCAATATCTAATTCCCTTACTAAACCACTTGGATAAAGTTCATTTGTAATAGCATCTACTGTCGTTGTTAAAATATATTTTATCTTCTTGCTTCTATCATTGGTATAAATTTGTATGGTTACATCACTTTGATAGAAACTGGCTGCTATTTCTTCTCCTGATACAACATAGATTAGTGGGTCTTCGTCTGTCTTGCCACCCACTAATGTTCCTCCACCTGGATTTTGGTTTTGGGTGTTAATTGGTTTTACAGTTGCGTTTTGATTTTGGCTATCTCCACCACTTGAGTTACTTCCAGTTCCTGTATTGGTGTTGCTTCCTTGGTTAGTTTGTCCACCTTGGTTGCCTCCCCCACCAATGCCGTTTTCTCCTCCCTCGGAGCCTCCTCCTGTATCGGTTCCTGGTATAATGCCTATTCCACTATACAAGCCGTTGTCCTTTAACTCATTTT
>CANSOY010000078.1 GCA_947648765.1 uncultured Clostridium sp. | reverse complement strand
CTAACTCACGTACTAATCCGCTTGGATAAAGTTCATTGTTAATTTCTGGTACAGTTGTTGTTAAGATATATTTAATTCTTTGAGTTTTGTCATGTGTATAAATTTGTATCGTTACATCACTACGATAGAAACTTGCTGCTACTTGTTCTCCATCTAAAACTCGAATAATTGGGTCTTGCGCATCTCCTCCAATAATTGGTCCAGTTTGTTGGTTATTACCTATATTTACTAAAGTTCCTGGATTATTGGTGCCACTTCCAGAGTTGGTTTGCCCGCCTTGGTTGGTATGTATTCCATTTTCTCCTCCCTCAGAACCTCCACCTGTATCGGTTCCTGGTATTATACCTATACCACTGTACAAGCCGTTATCTTTGAGTTCATTTTGCAGTTGTGCTAGTTGTGCATTATCATAGGTTGTTTCGTTGGTAATTAAATTTTTCGTATCCTTCGCTTGCAAAATTATTCCATTTTCTCCTATGACCGCATTCAGCGTTATTCCGGCAAGGATTATTAGCACGACTATTGTTACTACTCATACCGATTTATTCTTGCCATATATGAAAACAAACAGACAAATGGTTGTCGTTTTTCCATTTGTCTGTTTGTTGTGTTCAAAAAAGAGAATACTTACGTATCCTCTTTTTACTTGTCCATAAACAATTTTATCTATATTATTCAGCCTCTGGAGCAACCTCTGCTTCTGGAGCCTCATATGCTTCTAAAATAGCCTTTTGGATTTTTTCTCTTGTCTCAGGATTGATTGGATGAGCTATATCCTTGAATTCTCCGTTTGGAGTTTTTCTGCTAGGCATAGCAATGAATAATCCATTTTGACTTTCGATAACTTTGATATCGTGGATAACGAATTCATTATCGAATGTTACAGAAGCAACAGCTTTCATTCTGTTCTCTGAATTTACTTTTCTTAAACGTACATCTGTTATTTGCATTTTGTGCACCTCCATTAAGTTTATATATTGTACATGTTTTCTTATGTACTACCTTATTATTCGCCAAAAAAATATTTATTCCTTCTTTTTTTCCAATATATTTTTGAAATTTTTTTCATACAAGCACATCTTTCCTTTTTTCTGCATATTATAGGAAAACTATTGAAAAAAAATGGGTATAAGTATATAATTTGATGTGCAAAATAACTTTATACAGAAAAGGAGCGTGTTTTCTTTGACAAATTTAGAAGAATTATTACCATATAAACGAATTCACATGATTGGTATTGGTGGTGTTAGCATGAGCGGCATTGCGGAAATTCTAAAGAATTTTGGCTATACTGTTACTGGTTCTGACCGTACGGACTCCGACTCCATACATAAGTTGATTGAAACTGGTATTCCTGTTACCATCGGTCATGACTTTGAAAACTTGAAACGAGCAGGTGCTGTTGTGTATACCGCTGCTATTGCCAAAGACGATCCTGAACTTGTACTTGCCAAAGAATTAAATTTGCCAGTTATTGAACGTTCCACTGTCTTAGGAAAAATCACAAAAGCATACGAGGAAACCATTTGTGTTTCTGGAACACACGGAAAAACCACTACCACTTCTATGATATCTTTGTGTTTTGTCGATGCAAAAAAAGATCCGTCCATTCAGGTCGGTGCTTATCTGAAACCAATTAACGGAAACTATCGTGTAGGCAATAGTGATTATTTCATTATTGAAGCCTGCGAATATGTCGAAAGTTTCTTAAAGTTTTTCCCAAAAACAGAAGTCATTCTCAATATCGATAATGACCACTTAGACTATTTCAAGAACATTGAAAATATAAAAAAATCTTTTACCAAATATATGAAACTATTACCAAGTAATGGGCTCTTAGTCATCAATCATGATGATGCAAATTGTAACGAGATTTTATCCAATGCAAAATGCCAAGTCATTACTTATGGAATTAACCATCAAGACTCTGACTACTTTGCGAAAAATATTCAATTTGACGAAAACGGTTTTCCATCTTTTGACGTTTACTACCACAACCGCTTCTTAGAAAACATTTCCCTTTCGGTTGTTGGTGCACACAATGTCTTAAATGCACTTGCTTGTATTGCTGTTTGCTCCTATTATGGTGTTTCGCCAAAGCAAGTCAAGAAAACCCTAAGCCGTTATACCGGAGCAGACCGTCGTTTTGAATACAAGGGTTCTTTTGACGAGGTAAAAGTTTTCGACGATTATGGTCATCATCCAACCGAAGTAATGGCAACTGCAAAAGCATTACAGCAAAAGCATTACCAAGAGTCTTGGGTTGTATTTCAACCACATACTTACAGTCGTACAAAAAATCATTTGCAAGATTTTGCGAAAGCCTTATGCGAATTTGACCATGTAATTGTAACCGATATTTATGCAGCAAGAGAAACCAATAAATATAACGTGAGTGCGAAAACATTAGTATCTGCTGTTGAAAAGTTAGGAAAAGAAGCAAGATATATTTCCTCTTTTGAGGACATCGTTTCTTTCTTACACGAAAATGCCAAGTCTGGCGATATTGTTCTAACACTTGGTGCTGGAACCGTAACCGAAGTTGGTCCAATGCTTGTTCATTAAATCGATAAAACCAGAAAGAAAAATCTTCTTTCTGGTTTTTGTTTTATCTTACATAATTTTCTTTATCTAGTTCTGGATACAGAAATTCCATGCTATTTTCAGATAACATACCAGATGGTGTATGCGTCTGATAAAATTCCTCTGAACCTTTTAGGTAGTAAGCATATCTTCTTTCCTCTCCTAATATTCCTCCCCCCACGACGATTGGGTCATCCCAAGTAACATCAATGGCATACCAAGTTTCTCCGAGTGAAACCATATTCCAAGCATGGGACTCTGTCTGTCCATTGGAATTGGTTGCCGTTCCTGCTACGAGCAAACAAGGAATTTGTAAACGGTCCATCAAGAGTTTGAATGTTCTTGCATAACCTTCACATACTGCATTTTTTTCTAGTAGTCCACCATAAATATCATAAGAATTATCGTTTTGGTTATTTTCTTCTGCGTAGCTGATTTCATTTACCATCCAATCGTGAATTCGTTTCATTTTTTCCTCATCTGTTCCATTGGTCGAAGAAAGTAATTCATTCACTCTCAAGTCAATTTGTGATTTTGCTCTTTCTACTACTTCTTTGTTCGCATACGAAGCAGATAGGTAACTTTCTCCCTCTTTTGGTCCTAAAGTTACTTCATATGTTGTTTTTCCATTCATGGTTATTTTTTTGGTAAATAGAAAAATCTTGCTCACATCAATATAAAACACATCCATTTGGTCGAAACGATAAGCATTCCAAGCAGATTGAAATGCCTGATTTAGTTTTTCCATGCCACCCTCTTGGGATAATATCTCATGGAATTGGTACCCAAAATTGATGGTGTATGTCCCACTTTTCATATCTTCTTGATGAGCAACTAAGCCTTTGTATAAGACCTTTGCGGTATCGTCTAACTGCACATAAAATAAATTGTTGGCAGTAATAGTCTCGCCACCATAAGGTGCATTAGGGTCTTTGGGTTCTTCTAAGATAGGCTCTTGACTAATTTGATTGAAGTTATTTTCATAAATCTTACGATTTTTCTGGTCTGTTAAAATGAAATAACCAAATACAACAATGGCAATTGTAATTAAAACCAGCAATAAAATCATAAGGATTTTTATAAATCCATTATTTTGCTTCATTTTTTACCTCTTTTTCTATTATATCATGGGGATTTCTTCTCTTGCAATGTTTTTCTTTTAAATTTAGGCGAAGGAGCCACCATTTGGCAGCCCCTCCTTGGTATCCTTACACCAAGCCCCTTTCTTTCAAAAAGTGAATGATATTCGGCAGTCCATACTGCTCTCCGCCGCCTGTTTCAATTTCCGCCTCCAATACTTCTGGTGTCATTTCCGGGTCGTAGCAGGTTTCCAACTTTTCCACAAATTGCTCGACGCTGACTTCTTCTCCCATTTCTTTGAGCAAATTGGGAACACGGTTTGCTTTGAAGATTTGGTCTTTCTCAACTCTCCCGACAACTGCGTGCATCCGGAAAAAGAACCATGCCGTATTTTTGGCGGTGTCATAACTCATTTGCAAAACAGGCAGTTGCTTGTACCAAGGCGCATTTATTTGCACAAAGTTATTGGTCACCAAGAAATTCAGGACATCTCCTTCCCACCAGAACACGCCATTTTTGTTGGCTTCCGAATACTCGTCAATGAACTCATAGACGATGTTTTCCGGTTTCCAGCAAATGTTGGGTCTTGCTCGGATAATCCAGGCTGTTGGTCCATACATAGTAGTCGGATATGCTCCTAGCATATCTCCCCTTAGCCAATAGCCTGTACACCGTAGCATTAGGTCCACTGTTTTTACCAGTTCTCGTTCTTCCAACATGTCATTTCCTCCTCGTTGTGATTGGTTGGTCATAGATACCGTTTACAGATGTTTTACTTTTCTATTTTACCACAGGAAAAGCAAAATTTCAACTTTATGTAAAATAGAGTAAAAGGTTAGCAAAACTGCTAACCTTCTACTTCTTTCATTTTCTTAATCATTAAATCTGCAAACACACCATATCCACTAGTTGGGTCATTGACAAGTACATTGGTTACAACACCAATTAACTTCCCATTTTGCAAAATTGGGCTACCACTCATTCCTTGGACAATGCCACCTGTTTTTTCTAATAGTTCTTCATCTGTTATTTTAATCAAAAAACTTTTGTTGTTTTCATTATTATTACGATAGATTTTCTTAATTTCTATCTCATATTTTTGGTTACTTCCATCTTCTAATTGAGTTAGAATTTCTGCTTTTCCTTCTTGAATTTCGCTTCGTAAGGCAACTGGTACTTTGTCTTCATCACGAAGCCCCAATACACTTTTGTTGGTAATTTTTCCAATCACACCAAATTCTGTATTTTTCGTAACGATTCCCACATCGGTTCCCGTATCGATTGTGCCTTTCATTTCTCCTGGGTCACCTTTTTTCCCTTTTTTGATGGATAATATTTTGGTTGTAATGATATTGCCTTTTGCAATTTGAATAAGTTCTTGTGTATCAATATCCATAATGCCATGTCCTAAAGCAATACTAGTGCCACTTGTCGGCTCATAGAAAGATAGAGTTCCAATTCCAGCGGCTGCATCTCTTACCCATAATCCAATTTTGTATCTTTGGTCTTCTGTTTGAATAGGGACTAATGTGGTTTCTTTTTCGCTATCTTCTCGTTTATATGTTACGAGTAATTTTTCGCCTTTGGATTTTTCTACTTTTTGGATTAGATCTTGCAAGTAACATCTTCGTGGTTTATTTTAGTAATGAGGTCCCCTTCTTCAATATCTGCTTCTTCATAAGATGTTTTGCCAGATATTTCAGATTTTCCCACTACTAGCACGCCCTCCGTATACAGTTTCATGCCAATCGCTCTTCCCACTGGAACTACTTCCATCTCATCTAATACATGAACGGATATATCTTTTACTTTAATTTTATCAAATAACTTTACCTCGAATTGATAGCTCCCAGGCTCTTTGCCAACTGAATTTCCAATCGGAGATGATGCAGATATGGTTTCTTGTGAGTCTTGCGTCAAATTTTTTGTAATAGAAATACCCAATAGTGTTTTCATTTGCAAAGTTTCTCCTTGCATTAAGATAACACGATTGGGTATATTAAGTAATGCACAAATATACGCATACAAAATAACAAGTGCAATGAAAAAAATAATTTTTTTCATTCGATGTTTCATAATGACTACCCTCTTTCAATAATAGGATAACCATATTTTTTATTTTTCAAACATTTAATTGATGCCAAAATATCCATTCGTTTTATATAGATTATATCGCTCACGTGCAAGTGCTGTCAGATATGCTTTGCGTATCTGTTGCAAACGTGTATTATCGATGGTTGGTCCTTCTTCTCTCCTTGGTACATTTCCTGCTATAATATCGTCTAAATCATATAAATATTTTGCATTGACAATACATTGATAACAACCATATTTATTATCTTGTAAATAAAAATGATGAACATCATCATCCGTTACAGTTAAGTGTTGGATTACAAAGTTAATATTGGAATAACCCTGCAAATGGCTGTAAGCACTATCTGGTAGATCACCTTCTAGTAAAGCTTGGCAACCTGGTTGATGGTAATTTCCATCACCATCAATAATATAGATAGCATCTTCGCTTACAAATTCTTTATTGGTATCATTAGTGATAACGACATAGTTATTGTAATATTTTGCACCAATTGGAAGTCCTTGCATAAAACTAACAAAACAAATGTTATGCATAATTTTATCCCAATCTTGCTCCGTTAATTGAGGTAAGCCAAACATATAATTTACATCGCTATAATCATTATAGTTTGCAATGGCTGCATATAGATTGGTTTCGATTGAATTACGAATTACAGCTAGACGATGCTCATTAAAGTTGGACCCTTCTTTCATTGGGTCATTATTATCTCCCGTTCGGAAAATAGGAGTTCCAGCTCCTATTGTAGTAGCTAATTCTAGTGGCGTTCCATCTGATTTTCGAGCATTTTCCTCTGTAATATCTTGCAAATGGGAATTTACCCAGTTCGTGAATTCCACCGCATTGTTATAATATTGTACTGCACTATTACTAACTAATTGATTTCCTGTCAATCTTGAATTTGCATAGTTAATG
>CANSOY010000077.1 GCA_947648765.1 uncultured Clostridium sp. | reverse complement strand
ATGATAAACTTAATAAAAATATTCATCAGAGCCTATGTATTGAAGAAGATGGAAGACATACTCAAAATGTTCAACTGAGTTTTCTTCGTACATAAAAAGACTAGAGTCCTAACCTCTAGTCTTTTTATTGTTCATCTTATCAATTTGTATTATACTAGATTTCTTTCTATTTTCGTATAACTTTTTTTCGACATATTGCATAAGAAAAAGTAAGTCAAACACGGAAACATGACTTACTTCTTTTAGGGGTTATTGGGTAATATATTTCTAATATTGATAATTAGAAATCGCGTCTTGAAAATTTTTGTAATTAGGCAAGTATTTTGCTACTTCTCTATGAAAATATTTAGAATGGTTTTTATATTTTAGATGGCAGTACTCATGAAGTACTACATATTCGATGGTTTCTCTGCTAAATTTTACAATGTCCGGGTTAATTACAATTGTTCTTTCTGGTGTGCATTTTCCCAATACATTTTTCATTTTGCAGATTTGAAAATCTTCTGGTGCAAAACCTAAACGAATTCTCGTTTTTTCCATTGCTCTTTCTACTTCTTTTTCTGCAATAGAGGAATACATTTTGTCTAATAAAGCATCTAACACTTTTTCACTATCCATTTTACGATATTTGTTTGGTACTGTAAGTAGAATTTTATTTCCTTCTAAATTTACTTCTGGCAAGTTTACCATCTTGTATCTTAATTCGACTTGGTATATTTGTCCGAATAATTGAACACGACTTTTATCTGGTGCAATGACTGCTTTTTTGCTTTCCTCGTATTCTTCTAATTTTTTGAGTATCCATGCTCTTTTTTCGTCTACAACTTCTTGAATTTTGTTTTGTGTTAGATACCAAGGAGCCATGACGGTTACTTCTCCACCTTGCACAGAGATACTTAAATTATGGTTGCTATTTTTGTTAATGGAATAGGTTATTACTTCACTTCTATTTTTTGTTAGGTTCATTTTTGGCTCCTCCTTTTCGAATAGTTTTTCGCTAAACTCTTGTTCGTTTTTTATTTTAACTTTTTTCTATTTTCTTGTCAATACTTTTTTCAAATTTTTTTCTTGTGTTTTGTTTTACTTTCTCGTATTGCTTGATATATCTGTGTTTATCCGCTTTATATTTTGCAAACATTTTTTTGTGTTCGTTTTTTATATTGCAAACAAAAAGAGAGCAATTTGTTTGCTCCCTTTTGTTCGTTTTTAATACATTCCGCCCATTGCTCCTGCGTCGTCGTGTCCACCACAATTACATTCTTTTTCTTCTTTTTTGTCAGTTACAATGCTTTCTGTGGTAAGTACCATGGATGCAATCGATGCTGCATTTTGTAAAGCACTACGAGATACTTTTGTTGGGTCTACAATTCCTGTTTTCTTCATATCTACATATTCTTCACTTGCTGCATTAAATCCAATGCCTTCTTTGCTTTCTTTTACTTTTTGTAAGATAACGGCTGGTTCTAATCCTGCATTGACAGCGATTTGACGAACTGGCTCTTCTAAGGCTTTTAGAATAATCTTTGCACCTAGTTTTTCATCTCCACTTAGTTCTTTAGCAAGTGCTTCTACCTTTGGAATAATGTTGACAAATGCAGTTCCACCACCTGCTACAATACCTTCTTCAACTGCTGCTCTTGTAGCAGATAATGCGTCTTCAATTCTTAGTTTTTTGTCTTTCATTTCTACTTCGGTTGCTGCGCCTACACCGATAACTGCTACACCACCAGCAATTTTGGCTAGTCTTTCTTGTAGTTTTTCTTTCTCAAATTCGCTTTTTTCTTCTTGAAGTTGTGCACGAATTTGACCTACTCTGTCTGCAATGGCTTGTTTATCTCCCATACCATCTACAATAATGGTATTTTCTTTTTGTACTTTGATTTGTTTTGCACGGCCAAGTTGCTCTACTTGGGTATCTTTTAATTCTAAGCCTAAATCTGATGTAATGACCTCGCCACCAGTTAAAATCGCAATATCTTGTAGCATTTCTTTTCTCTTATCTCCATAACCTGGTGCCTTAACTGCAACAACATTGAGTACACCTCTTAATTTGTTTAATACTAACGTAGATAATGCTTCACTTTCTACATCATCACATATCATAAGGAGTTTGCCAGATTGTTGCATTAATGCTTCTAGTAGTGGTAATATTTCTTGAATATTACTGATTTTTTTATCCGTAATGAGTATGTATGGATTTTCTAGAACGGCTTCCATTTTCTCGGTATCAGTTACTAAATATGGAGAAACATAGCCTTTATCAAATTGCATACCCTCTACTACATTTAATTCGGTTTGCGAAGTTTTGGACTCCTCAATAGTAATCACACCATCTTTGGATACTTTCTCCATGGCTTCTGAAATGAGTTCTCCTACTTCTTCATTGTTTGCTGAAATAGAAGCAACTCTTGCAATATCTTCTTTTCCTTGCACTGGTGAGCTAATTCCTTTTAGCCCTTCTACTGCAGCTTTCACAGCTTTATCCATTCCTCTTTTGATTGCCATTGGGTCGCCACCTGCTGCTACATTTTTAACACCTTCACGAATCATGCTTTGTGCCAAAACCGTTGCAGTTGTAGTTCCATCTCCTGCTACATCATTGGTTTTGGTAGAAACTTCTTTTACCAATTGTGCCCCCATATTTTCAAACGGATCATCTAATTCAATTTCCTTTGCAATGGTTACTCCATCATTGGTAATAAGTGGCGCACCAAACTTTTTATCTAATACTACATTCCTTCCCTTTGGTCCTAGCGTTACTTTTACGGTATCTGCTAATTTATTGACTCCATTCATCAAACTTTTACGAGCATCTTCTCCAAATTTAATTTCTTTTGCCATTTTCTATCATTTCCTTTCTTTTTTCATTTTGTTTTATTGAACAATCGCTAAAATGTCGTCTTCTTTTACAATAATATATTCTTCTCCGTCGTACTTCACTTCGGTTCCAGTATATTTGCTCATCACAACTTTGTCTCCTTTTTTGACATGCATTGTGCAAACCTTTCCGTCGATTTCTTCGCCTGGACCTACTTCCACAACTTCTGCAATTTGTGGTTTTTCTTTCGCAGAACTTGCTAAGATAATTCCACTTTTTGTTGTTTCCTCTGCCTTGCTCATTTTTACAACCACTCTGTTTCCTAATGGTTTTAACATATATATACCTCCTTTTTTCGCATAACTCCGCTCTTTCCATTCTATGCAAAAGGGTTATGAGATATGCCTCCAAAAATTATTAGCAGTCCTTCTATTAGACTGCTAATAATTTATACCCTTTTTTTTGGAATGTCAATATCTTTTCTCATTTTTCACAAAACATTCACATTTCTTCTTGTTTACGCTCTAATGCTTTTTTCACTAACTCGGCAAAAAGTGGTTGTGGACGATCTGGACGAGATTTGAACTCTGGATGGAATTGTCCTCCTACAAAGAATGGATGGTCTTTGATTTCTACCATTTCAACTAATTCTCCGTCTGGGGATGTTCCTACAATTTCAAGTCCCGCTTTTTCCATTACCTCACGATAAGCGTTGTTATATTCAAAACGATGGCGATGTCTTTCACTAATTTCTGGCTGTCCATAAATCTCACGTGCATAACTGCCTTCTTTTAATGCGCAAGGATAAGCACCAAGGCGCATCGTTCCGCCTTTTTTCTTCACTGCTTTTTGTGTTTCCATGATATGAATAACTGGGTTCTTACATTTTGGATCAAATTCTTCGGAGTTTACATCTTCTAAATGCAACACATTTTTTGCAAATTCCATGACTGCCATTTGCATTCCTAAACAAATGCCCAAAAATGGCACTTTGTTTTCACGTACATAACGAATGGCTTCTATCATACCATCAATACCTCGACTACCAAAACCGCCTGGCACAATAATTCCATCATATTTACGTAGTTTTTCTGCTACATTCTCTTTTGTAATTCTTTCACTATCTACTAAATCAATATGGACAATGGTATTATGCATATATCCACCATGCTTGATACTTTCAATCACAGAAATATAGGAGTCGTCTAGTTTGGTATATTTTCCAACTAAGGCAATGTTCAACTTGTTTTCTTTCAAGTTCTCGATACGCTTTGCCATTTGTTCCCACTCTTCATTGTGTGGTTCTGAATTTTCTAATCTTAATTGCTTGCAGACGGCTTGTGCTAGTCCTTCTTCTTCGAGCATAATTGGTGCTTGGTAAAGAACATTAACCGTACGGTTTTCAATCACATTTTCTTTACGTACATTACAGAATAGCGCAATTTTTTCCTTCATATTCTCTGGAATTGGTGCATCCGCACGGCATACCAAGATATTGGGGTTAATTCCACATTGTTGTAATAGTTTTACAGAGTGTTGGGTTGGCTTGGATTTTAGTTCATTTGAGCCTGTAATGTATGGGAGAAGTGTAACATGAATAAAGACAACATCTTCTGGGCTTTGCTCAATTCCTACTTGGCGGATAGCTTCTATCATGGCTTGGCCTTCAATATCTCCAACAGTTCCACCAATTTCGGTAATGACAATATCGATATTACTTTCTTCAAATTTATAGATTTTCTCTTTAATCGCATCGGTTACGTGTGGAATAATCTGGACAGTTTTGCCAAGATAATCTCCTTTTCTTTCTTTGTCAATTACTTCCGCAAAAATCTTTCCACTGGTAATACTAGAATTTGCAGTTAAACTCTCATCCGTAAATCTCTCATAATGTCCTAAGTCCAAGTCAGTTTCGGCTCCATCATCGGTTACAAATACTTCTCCATGTTCATACGGATTCATCGTTCCTGGGTCAATGTTGATATATGGATCAAATTTTTGATTAACGATTTTGTATCCTCGGTTCTTTAGCAATCTTCCAAGTGAGGCTGCTGTAATTCCTTTTCCAAGTCCAGATACAACGCCACCTGTTACAAATACATATTTTGTCTTCATATTTTCTTCCTCCCTTTTCTCCCATAAAAACAAAAAAAAGATTAAAAAAAATGCCTTTGCGGTTTTTTTTTAATCTTACGATAGTATTATCCTACCACACTTTTTTTCGGATTGCAAGACTATTTTTCCGAATTTTCGACGGTAACTCCCAAAAGGCTTACTTTTCTAGTAAGCCTTTTGGTTTTGTAAATCTTCTAATACCTGCGAAAGCCATCGGTCGCACTCTTCCACAGATGCAATACTTACACATTCCTTTGGTGTATGGGCTCCTAAGATTTTCGGTGAAAGGATAGCTACTTCCAAATTTGGTATCTTTTCTTTGAAAAATCCAGTTTCTACGGTAACATGAACCGATTTTATGACAAGTTCTTCTTTCGCTCCAATTTTAGAATAGGCTCTTTTTAGTGCTTGTACAATTTTTGCATTCTCTGTTGTTGCAAAACCTGGTTGGGAACTTAAGATGGTAAAAGTAAAATGGTCATTGGTAAAATATGAACGCATATATTCTAATACCTCTTGGGCTTCTTCTTTTTGCGAACTTCGCATTCCAATTTTTAAGACTTGCTCTTGTAAGTCTACTACGCCTAGATTGATGGAAGAAGTTACTTCTTCTCTTGCATTTTGGTAAAATACCCCATGGCGAAACTCCGCTATTTTCTGCAAAAATTCTTGGGTATCTTCCTTGCTTAGTACCGCTTCTACCTGTTCTTGCTTCGTTACCGAAAATTCTAAGGTTGGATACAATTTTTGCTTTTCTTTTCCAAATGTGCTGACAAACCTGTCTATTTGCTGTTGGTCTTGGCTTGTTCCAATGATTGCTACTGCTTGGGAAGGACTTACATTAAACTTGGTTCCTCCTAGGAACGTACTAAGATGCAACTCTGGAATTTGCAAAAGCAATTCGGCTAATAGCTGGCTTGCATTTCCTCTGTTCTTGGCAATCTCTGTTCCAGAATGTCCACCTAATAACCCAGATAACTGAATTTGATAGTAGTTCTCTTGTACTATCTTTTTTCTTGCAAATTGCATTGGTATGACAATATCCCAGAAGCCTGCACTTTCAATCAATACTGTATGCTCTTCAAAGCCATCTAAATTGAGCATTTGTGTTCCTTGCAAAGAAGACACATCAATGTTTTCGGCTCCTACCATACTGGTTTCTTCGGACACGGTAAAAATAGCCTCAATATTGCATTGCTCTTTGGTATCGAGTACATTTAGGATTTGTGCCATCCCAATTCCATTATCTGCACCAAGTGTTGTACCATTGGCTCTTAAATAGCCATTTTCTTCGATGATTTCGATTGGCTCTTTGGAAAAATCCATCGAGCGGTTTGGCTCTTTTTCGCACACCATATCCATATGTGCTTGTAACATGACTGCTGGTACATCTGCTGTTCTCTTACAAATGATAACATTGTTGTATTGGTCTTTGGTATAGGGCAAGTTTCTGGCTCTTGCAAATTCGCATAAATATTCTGCAATTTGCACTTCATTTCCAGACTCACGAGGAATTTGAGCAATTTCCTTAAAAAAATCAATCGTTCTATATCTCATTTTCTTCCTCCTCTAATCCAATATCTATCATTGGCTCCATTGAATTATGAATTGTACTATCGTCGACTGGTCTTCGGTCATTTCCTTGGGCTGTTCCATTTTCTTCAATACGAATATTGGAGATATGGCAACTTCTTACGTCTTGTAGCGGGTTAAAGGTTACCATTCCACAGCCAACATCTTCATGGATAACTGG
>CANSOY010000076.1 GCA_947648765.1 uncultured Clostridium sp. | reverse complement strand
TTGTCGTTTTATTATCCTAAATATTTTGAAAATAGAGCCGTATAGCGACTATTATACACTCCTTACAGCAGCAGAGTGCCTAGCAGGTGGAAAAAATATTATGGCAGAGTCGCCATATTTCCAAATGTGGGGATTTCAAACAGGATTTGTTTTGTACCAAGCTGTTATCTTAAAGCTGTTTCAAACAGAAATGATGTTACATCTCTTAGACTGTATTTATACTTCCCTCATTTGTGTATGGGTCTATTTCATGGGGAAAGACTTATGGAAAGCAGACCAGAAACTACCAAGCATTCTGTATGCTGGATATCTATTTGGGATTGCTTTTACAGGTGTTCTTAGTAATCAACATTTGTATAACTTTCTTGTTTTACTTGGCATTTGGCTATGGCTCCGAAATGATTGCAAAGAAAAACCATGTTGGCGTGTCTATTTTGTTGTAGCAATTCTTTTAAGTTTGGCACACATTATCCGCACTGAAACCATTTTAATTCTATTAGCATTTTTCCTTTATGAACTACTAAAAATACGAAAAAAAGAAGAAATCCTAATATTTGCAAAAAAGTTAATTCTTTTATTAGGAGCATATATTGTTATCTCACAAGGTGCTAACTATCTGGTAAAGGTAACTGGTCTAAATCCATCAGGCTTAGAAAACAAAAATATGCTTTGGAAATTTGTTTGTGGAGCAGACTATGAATCTGGTGGAAGATATAGCGAAAGAGGCGGTGAATGGATTGGTGATAAAGAAGCGGAAAAACAGTTTATTTTGGATAGCTATGCCAGTCTAACACCAATACAATGGCTTGATTTCTTCGGGAAGAAAATTAACAATTTTTGGACACAAGACTCCTATCAATGGTTTTCCAAAACGATGGAAGAAACAGACCAGCAAGAAAATGGATTTTCTCGCTTATTTGTAAGTTCTGTGAAGTTTGTCGATGGAATGGGATATTTGTTTGTTTTCTTCTTTGCCTTGATTCCTATGGAAAAAGCAAGAAAGCAAGGAGGAACAACAAGAGATTTTTTCATTTATTTGCTGTTCATTCATTTCTTCGTCTATCTTGTGATAGAAGTCCAGCCACGCTATGCCTATCTAGCCCGCATCTTGCTTTTTATCTTAGCAACAGATGGACTACAACAAGGAAAGAAAATACTTCAAAATGAGGAATGAAGAAAAGAGAAAAACGAGTAAGAGAAAGCAAAAAAAATTTCTCTTTTTTCGTGCTTGCGAAAATGGAAGAAGTACAGTATAATCGAAAGCAGAAAAAGGAGTGGAAAGTATGATTACAGTCATGACCATTTTTGGAACAAGGCCAGAAGCAATTAAAATGGCTCCATTGGTAAAAGAATTGAAAAAGAGAAAAGAAGTCAAATGTATCGTTTGCGTAACAGCGCAACATCGTCAAATGCTTGACCAAGTATTAAAAACATTTGAAATTGTACCAGATTATGATTTAGATATTATGCAACAAGGACAAACCTTAAGCGACATTACAGCACGAGTTTTAGCGGGATTAGAAAGTGTTATCCAAAAAGTAAAACCAAACATCATTCTTGTTCATGGTGATACAACAACGACTTTCGCAGGAGCACTTGCTGCCTACTATAACCAAGTAGACATTGGACATGTAGAAGCAGGACTTCGTACGTGGAATAAATATTCACCATATCCAGAAGAAATGAATAGACAAATGGTAGGAGTGCTTGCAGATATGCACTTTGCACCAACTGAAAATAGCAAAAATAGTCTTTTGAAAGAAGGAAAAAAGCCAGAGAATATCTATGTAACGGGAAATACAGCGATTGATGCTTTAGCCACAACAGTAAAAGATACCTATTCTAACCCAGTTTTAGATTGGGCAAAAGATAGCCGTCTAATTCTCATCACAGCACATCGTAGAGAAAATTTAGGAGAGCCAATGCGTGGCATGTTTCGAGCCATCCGTCGTATTGTAGAGGAATATCCAGATGTGAAGGCTGTCTACCCAGTGCACTTAAATCCAAAGGTACGAGAAGTTGCAAAAGATGTATTAGGAAATAACGAAAAAATTAAGTTAATTGACCCATTAGAAGTTGTGGATTTCCATAATTTTATTGCAAATTCCTACCTCATTTTAACAGATAGTGGAGGCATACAAGAAGAGGCTCCTTCTTTAGGAAAACCAGTTCTAGTACTACGAGATACGACAGAAAGACCAGAAGGAATTGCAGCAGGTACCTTAAAATTAGCAGGAACAGACGAAGAAACCATTTATCGTCTAACCAAAGAATTATTAGAAGATAAAGAAGAATATGCAAAAATGAGCAAGGCATCCAATCCTTATGGGGATGGGAAAGCAAGTATACGCATTGCAGATGCCATTGTTCAAAGATATACCAAATAAAAGAAAAGAGAGTTATTCGGAAAAATCCGAACGACTCTCTTGTTTGGTTAAACGGTAAGTAATGTAAATGGAAACAAGCATTAGGCTAAGACCAAGAATATGCGTAAAATCAAGGAAAAATCCTGGATAAATAACAAAAATAGAACCAAGTGTAAAGCCTAAAATGAAGTAGAAAGTTTGTGCATAATAGTGCTTCATCATAAATTTCAAAAGAACAAGGAATAGAATTCCACCAACACATACACCACAAGCAAGTGGGATTAAAATTGGAAGCGTCAAATTAGAAATGGCGGATAAATAAGTAGAATACACGCCGAGCAGCATAAGCAAAACAGTGCTACTAATCCCAGGCACTACAATGCCAAGCGACATAATGACACCAGATATGAATAAGTACCACATAGAAGGTGTTGCCATTTGAGCAGTTGGAACTGTGCTGATTTTCTCAAAATAGACCAGTACAATGGCTACCAAAAATGCAAAGACAGTGAACAGAAAATAGGATTTGGGAAAAGGTGTTGTTGCCTTTTTTTCCACACTTTGCAAGAAAGCAGGAATACTACCCAAAATTAAGCCAATAAAACTAAATTTTACATAGATAGGATAAGTTTCAAATAGATACAGAAGGAGTTTGCCAAGAAGTACAATGCCAATTAGTCCACCAATCCCAAGTGGAAGCAAAAACCAAAAATTCTTTTTGAAATCCTTAAAAATGCCAAGAACAGCATCTACTAGTTGGTCATAGATACCAAAAATTACACAAAGAACGCCGCTACTAATGCCAGGAAGAATAGCACCTGCACCAATCAGTGTTCCTCTCCATAAACGATTGAAAAATCCCATCATATAATCCTTTCTCGTATTTCCTCTTTTTATTGTATTTTTCTTTCAACATATTTAGAACATAAAACTGGAAATTTTTTCACAAATTTGTTACAGAAAAGAAATATTTTCACAACAAAGGAACTATAAAATAAAACCATAGAAACAAGAAAAAAGAAAGGAGGTATGCTATCGAGAATTTTTGGTAAAGAAGAAAGAAGCATAGGAAACGCGCTCAAAGCCAAGACATGGAGAGGAAATACCTCTTAGAAGGAAAGTCAAGTATTTTTTCAAAAAAGTACTTGACTTTTATTTTGATTGTGTTTATAATAATAAATGTCGCTAGGGCAGATGCAGGTGTAGTTCAATGGTAGAATTCCAGCCTTCCAAGCTGGCTATACGGGTTCGATTCCCGTTACCTGCTCCACCAAACAGTAAATTTTATAATTTACTGTTTTTTTATGCCTTTCTGTATCGCTTGAAAATAGCGAGTTATATGGAAAATACTATTTTATGTTATCCTGTAAATTTATGTGTTTTTTTGTATTTTTTCTACAATTCTTTCTACAAAGGTAAAATTGTAGAAAAAATGTAGAAAAAATCTCCTGTAACTACTGATAGAACCTAGATATAACAATTTTTATTTTTCCATTTCTTTATCTGCTTTTCTTTGCTTTTGTGTATTATGAAATAAACCATTTTCTTCATAGTAATTATTGACCTTTCCAAATTCCTCATTTTTGAATTTACTTAGTATAGAGGTATAAGTATTAAGAGTGATACCTACATCAGCATGCCCCATAAGTCTTTGTAAAGCAACTGGTTGCATTCCTGCTTCGATACATCGTGTTCCGAAAGTATGTCTAAGACTATGAGTGCTAATATCTGTAATTTTAAAGTTTTTTGTAAGTATGCGTTTCAGTACCGAATTTACTGTTCGAGGGTCTGCCATAGAGCCAGTTTTGCCTAAAAATAGGAATTGGTCTTTATTATTTTTTGAAAGTTCTTTTTGCATCTCAAATTCTTTTTGGAGATTGGGGGGAATAGGGATTGTTCTAACACCAGCGGAACTTTTGGGAAACGGTTTCAAAATAACTCTTTCTTCGGCATCTCTGCTTAGTGTTTGATGGACATAAACAAGGTGTTTTTTGGTGTCAATATCGTCATATTGTAAAGCAAGTGCTTCGCCTATTCGCAAGCCTAAATACATTTGAGCTAAGAGTGCATTTTTGTAAGGTTCTTCGGCAATAGATTTATTTATAAGATATTCAGTAAGTGCTTGCTGTTCTTCAATTTCTAAAGCACGAATGAATTTGTTTGGTTTGTTGCTTTTGGGTTTATAAACATCTACCATAGGATTAACAGATATATAACCTTTTTCTTTTGCATAATTAAAGGCTTGTGTAAACTGCATCATATATTTTTGCATATATGAATTACTATAATCTTTTAAGGAATTGAAATAGGCTTGTAATTCGTCCGCTGTAATTTCGGAAATCTCTTTTTTACCAATAGGCAATTTCTCGATTGCTTCAATAATACGAGCATTTTTTCCATATTGTTGTTCTCTTAGTTTATTAAATTTTAGTTTTCGTTCATTGATTGATTTCATAAGCTCATTAAGCGGTATCCCGTTATGTTTTACATAGATACTGCTATTCTTTTTATATTCAAGTTCTACTAGAAATTGATTTGCTTCTTCTTCGGTAGGAAAACTTTTTTTATGTAGGACTTCTCGACCAGTCTTTTCGTCAATAGTAGTGTATGGTGCAAACCAATTTTTTCGAGATTTATTATAATATGCTTTTCCACATTCGTGTTTTTTCTTTCTTGGCATTCTAAATCGCCACCTTTCTATATTCTTCTTTTGGTCTTCCAAAGTATGTAAGAGATTAAACATATTTTCCATTTCCTACCGATATTGATAGATGGGAAGTCGTCCCTCTTAAACACTTCATAAGCCATATTTTCGCCAATTTGTAAATCCTCTGCAACTTGTTTCACAGAGATATTATAAAATGGATTTTTGAGCCTTTTGATGCTTTCTACGAGCATTCTTTCTTGATAGTCGGTCAAATCAACAGTACAGTTATCTAAATCCTCTTTTGTATCAATTACAACAGTATCTTGTTTTATTTCATTCATTGTCTGCATCTCCTTCATAATCTGCTTGATAGGATTTGGCTAGTAACAATTCAATATTAGTAAGGACATTTAGTAAAGCGGTTTCAAAGTTATTGCTAGATATATCTTTTTCGAAATCTCTTTCAAAGTTTCCAAAGAAGTTTTGAACAGATATATTTTTTCTTGGTGTTTCTGCAATGTCTTCCTTTGAACTTTTGCTGTTTAAGTCCTGCAAGTACCAAAGTATATCTTCTTGGGAAAGGCTCGTAAATTTGCGAGCCTTTCTATCAATAGCGACTAGAATTAGGTCGCCATAGATACTAGATAAATCTAAAATGATATTCTGGGATAGATTAGGAACTAACTTCTTGTTATGGCAAATGAGGAAAAGGGTTTGATAAGGTAGAATAACAAGTTGTTTTTCGACAATAGCCTTTTTGAGTCTGAAGACATCATTTAAGATTTTTACTTCTGGAGCCTTGTTTGGTTTCTTGTAGATAATGCGGATAGGTGCGTGGTTACTAGCCTTAGTGATAATATTTTTATTCTTCTTCATTTGGCTATCTCTCCATTTCTTCCTCTGCTATGTTCCTATTCTGCTGTTGAAATTCTTGGATTTCTTCTTCATCTGGGATAGACAATTCGTTAATTTCTTGCGGAGTTAGATAGAGTTCATAAGATACGCCAGCATATCCTAGATACTTAATTTCTTCGAGATAGTCTTCCATAAGTTCTTTTTCAGAATAGTATTCTACTTCTTCGCCAGTAGCGTGGTATTTCAAACAGCCAACAGGTACTTTCTGCCTTTGAACAGGTAGCATATCTAGGTCTTCGTCTTCAAAAATTTCGTTTTCGTTCATTCTTCATTACCACCTTTCCTTAAGCGTTCTGCTTTGAACAAGGTAAGTAGGTTATTCTTGAAATGGCGAATACCCTTGTTACGAATGGAAATAACTTCGCTTTTAGATAGTTTTAGTCTTCTGCAAATGTCGTTTAGTCTTAGATTTTCAATGTACGATAGGTACAAGACTTTTCGCTCTAGCAATGGAACGAGTTTCATTGCCATATAGTAGGTCTTGTCTGTGAAGATGTTTTCTAAGTGGTTGAGGTTTACATCGACATCTTCGAGTTTCTGCATCGAGTTTTGAAAGTAGGTATCCTCGATTATTTTTACAAGTACCTTATTCGGTAAGTAAATGTTGAGGATAGGTTCTTCTGGATTTTCTTTTTGATTTTTCATTTTTGAAATCTCCTATACAAAATATATTTGATTTCCGGAAATCAGTGGTTCGAACTGGTTTTAGTTTAGCACGAAAAGGGCTAAGCAACTCAAAAATGGTTCAAAGTAGTTCAAAAGGTGTCAAAGTAGTTCAAAATGGTTCATGTGTAAAGCGATATAACTTTACGAGTAAAAAACACGAAAAAAGAGAACTACTGGGGGAAAGTAGTTCTCTAAGAACGAAGTATTAAGACAATAAGGCTGACAAACTTGTTAGGCGAAAGATAGTAAGTGTCAAATTCTAAATCTAAATACTTTTTAAAGTTTCTTTTG
>CANSOY010000075.1 GCA_947648765.1 uncultured Clostridium sp. | reverse complement strand
AATTGTTCTTTCAAAGTCTGCAAAATGTGGGCATATAACTCGTTTCCTTCTCCCTCTCTTGTATAAGATAATCTTCTTTCCTCTTGTTCTTTTGCTTGAACTTCTCTTCCGGCTAAATCGACTTCCACAACTAAGGTTGGTGCTTCTAGTAATTGTCCATTTTCTTTATCACGTAGCTCATAATATCCTAAAATATGGACAGGAAGTTCGATACCTTCTCCAATTTTTTGTCCTTGATTGATACGTTCCGTTGCACATGCTAATGCTTGTAGGCTATTTTTATTTCGACAATCAATTTCCTCCATTAGTTTTGTACCAGGATAAGATTTTTCATAAGCATAGGCACCTCGTAGTGCAATTTCGTTAATCTTTTTTCCAATTCCTCGATACGGATTATCTTTTTTGACCAAAATTCCAGTAATGGAAAAGTAACTCGTATATTCTGCTGGATAATATGGGTCAATTTGGTCATCTGTATTTTCGCCATATTTAATCGTTGAAATTCCTAATAACTCTCCCGTTTCTTGTTGTCTTGCAATTAAAACCGGATAACTCTGGCAATTCCTCAACGTTTGTTCAAAATCTGGAATATGGATAAACTCAGTATTGCCAAGCCAGTTATGGTTATAGAAGTCAGCAATCCTTTGTATGCTATCTCTTTGTCTTGCTAATTCTGAAAATTGTAGTACTTCGTAAATAACTGGTGTATCTCCCCTTTCTTCTAATTCTTCTGCATTGATGGCACGACATACACGTTGTAGTTCATGTAGTATCGTTAAAAACTTTTCTCTTTCCATTGCTTTTTTCCCTCTCTTTCTACCTCCATTTTTTCGTACAAAAAAAATGGTAGGCATAAAGAATGCGCAAACCACTTATGATAAAAACAATATATCTTCTCATAATCGATTGACAGCACTCCACAATTTTATTTGTGACAGTCTAATACATATTTTGCATTAGCCCAACCTAGAAAGACCCGGAGTTTCTTTCTAAATTTCGGCAAGTTTTCCTTTCGCCTGTAAGCAATTCTCCGTTTTCTTACAGGTTACTCTTAAACCTTGCGCCTCTCTCAATACTGATATTTTACCACATTTCAGGTGAAATTGTCAATATTTTCAAAACCGTCTGCTTGCTTTTCCCTTGTCCCATCTTGTTTTTTTCGCAAATTCGTGGCATAATATACCTAGATTTTGAAGGAGAAACCAAATGAAAAAGAATGATACTAAATTGGAATACGATAAAATCCTTGCTATTTTTTCAGCCTTTGCGGTTACCGAAATGGGAAAAGAAAAATGGCAAGCACTTGAACCGCTTACCAATCGTGATGAGATTGAACTAGCCTTAGAAGAAACCAGACAAGCCAGTTACTTACTCCAGCGTTTGTCTAGTATTCCGTTTTTTCCACTTGCTTCTGCCAATTTTGAAATCAAGGCACTTCGCAACGGGCAAACCTTGTCCATTGCTTCTTTGCTTCATTTAGAGCAAGTTTTGCAATTATCTGCTGATTTGAAAGCATATTTCTTCAATGAGCAAATTCCAATGGAGGAATTTACGGCTTTGGAACCATATTTTACTAGGCTATATACCAATCCTGGTATTTTGCAAAAATTGCAACTAGCCATTTTTGATGAAAACACTTTGGATAGCAAGGCTTCGAGTAAACTTGCTCAAATTCGTCGTGAACAAACAAAGATTGAAAATGACATCAAAGATACCTTGAACCATTTTGTCCATACCTCTAAATTTGTAATGGAACCCATTGTAACCATTCGTAATAACCGTTATGTGGTTCCCGTCAAAGATGCCTACCGTAACGAGGTAAAAGGATTTGTCCATGATATTTCTGCCAGTGGCTCTACGGTCTTTATTGAGCCTCTTTCCATTTTTGAGAAGAACAACCAATTAGCAAATTTGAAAAATGCAGAAGCTGTGGAGATTGAGAAAATCTTGCAAGAATTGACTTCGCTTTTCTTTCCTTATGTAGAAGAATTAGAAACCAATCTTGCCACTATTGCCTCTATTGATTTTATTTTTTCAAAAGCAAATTTAGCATTGCAAAAAAATTATGCTTGCCCTCATTTAGCAAGCGAAAAAGAAATCTATTTCGAAAAGGCAGTCCACCCATTGTTAGACCCAAGTATGGCTGTTCCCATTACGATTTCCCTTGGCAAGGATTTTCAGTCCTTGGTCATTACTGGTCCAAATACAGGTGGTAAAACTGTGCTTTTGAAAACGATTGGTCTACTTACGCTCATGACGTGTAGCGGGCTTCCTATCCCAGCAAAAGAAACCAGTCGTATTTATGTATTTGACCATGTCTTTGCAGATATTGGCGATGAGCAAAGTATCCAAGAGTCCCTCAGTACATTTTCTTCTCACATGACCAATATCATCCAGATTACCAAGAAATCTACGGAAAACAGCCTCATTCTTTTAGACGAACTGGGTGCTGGAACAGATCCATTAGAAGGTGCAAGACTTGCTCTTAGCATTTTAGAATATTTTCAGAAAAAACAATGCTTAACGGTTGTTACCACTCATTATGCTGAAATTAAGAACTATGCCCTTACTCATACCGGCTTCCAAAACGCAAGTTTTGAATTTGATTTGGAGAATTTGAAACCAACATATAAACTACTGGTTGGTGTTCCTGGAAAAAGTAATGCTCTTGCTATTTGCCAAAAGTTAGGACTTCCTGCTTCCATACTCAAACGCGCTGAGGAACTTTCTACCTATGAAAATGTACAAATGGAAGATGTTTTGAAAAAAATTTATGAAGATAAAATCCTGTTAGAAGAAGAAAAAGAAAAGGCAGAACGCTATACCGAAGAAGTAGAAAACTTGCAAAAGGAATTGAGTCAGAAGAAATTAGATTTTACCTTAGAACAAGAAGAACGTATCCAATCTGCGAAACGAGAGGCTATGCTCCTTTTAGAGGCTGCAAAAAAAGAGGCAAACCAGATTATTGCTGAACTAGAAGAAAAACCAGATTTGAAACAAGCAAACAAACTTCGTAATAAACTAAATACAACGATGCAAACACTGCAACAAAAAGAAACTATGGCGAAAAAAACTACCGATATTCCAAAGGAAATCTCTATTGGTTCTTCTGTTTTCGTGAAGACCTTAAATCAAGAAGGAATTGTCCAATCCTTGCCAAACCGTTCTATGGAAGTAACAGTGCAAGTTGGTAGTGCCAAAATGAAAGTAAAATTGGCTGACCTTTCGTTATTGGAAAGCAAGCCAGAACCAAAACCACAGTCCCAAGTGCATACAAATTTACAAACAACCACTGTTGCAAGTGAAATCAATGTAATTGGATACAATGTAGACGAAGCATTGTATGTGATTGACCAATATATTGACCATTGTGTTGTTGCCAAATTTTCGCCCATCCGTATCGTACATGGCAAGGGAACTGGTAAACTTCGTTCTGGTATCCACGCTTTTCTCAAACTCCACCCGAGTGTCCAAAGTTTCCGACTTGGTACTTTTGGAGAAGGAGAAATGGGTGTTACCATAGTTGAATTGAAAATTAAGTAGAGCAAAAAAGACAGGAGAACCTGTCTTTTTTAGTCTTGTAATGCTTTAGTTTCTTCTTCGATTAAGCCAGTGGCTTTTGCAATGTCTTGCATGCTTAATTTCATTTTTAGTAACTCTTTTGCCACTTCTTTTTTTCCTTCTTTTTTCGCAGCACTCATATTGGTATTGTAATCAGATAAGGCTATCCACCTAGATAGTGCTAATCTTTGCATTTCTTCGTCGTCTTTGAGTTTATTTAATTCTTCCGTTGCTTCTTGAATGGTTTCGTTTTCTTCCATACTTTTCTACGCCCTTTCTGAGTCAAAGTCGTTCCTAAAGACAAGAAAACCTATCTTTGTTTAGTCTTGTAATGCTTTAATTTCTGCTTCGGTTAAACCAGTGGCTTTTGCAATATCTTGTATGCTTAATTTCATTTTTAGTAACTCTTTTGCTACTTCTTTTTTTCCCTCTTTTATGCCTTCCTTTATTCCTGCCTTCATTCCCTCTTCCAGTCCTTCTTTTTTCATTGCACTCATATTGGTGTTGTAATCAGATAAGGCTATCCATCTAGATAGTGCTAATCTTTGCATTTCTTCGTCGTCTTTGAGTTTATTTAATTCTTCCGTTGCTTCTTGAATGGTTTCGTTTTCTTCCATACTTTTCTTCGCCCTTTCCGATGCAGGGTCGTCTAAAAAGAATAGCCAATCTAATAACGCATCGTCCTCCTCTTCTTTTCCCTGTATCTTTGGTAACTCTATGATATGGAATTCTAGTTTATCTGTCAAGATTACCTTTCTTTCGTCTTCGTCAATTATCTTCCATTTGGTATGGTATCCTAAGTCTTTTAGCGGTTTTAACTTAAAATTAGCAATTAGGATAACAATCGTCTTTTGTAATTGCTCGTATTCTTCTCCTTCCTTAAATCCTTCGGTAAACAATCTGGACCAATAAAATAACATTCTTTCAATTAGTCCCTTTTGGTCTATCATTTGCATTTCAATATCGCATTTTTCGACACCATCTAGCTCTGCTCGAATATCTAAGATCCCCATTTTATCGTCTGGCATATCTGCTGTTACTCTAGTTGTTTTGCTTAAATCAATGCAGTTAATTTCTCTTTGTAAGATTTTTTCTAGTAAGTCTTTTGTAAGCCTTGCATTTTTCTGTTCTCCTAATAACTTTTGAAACACAATATCCATTTTCGGAGATAAAGGTTTTCTTTCTTGCATTCTGTTATCCTTTCTGTCCTCAAACCTTTGCCCCACACTTTATTCTTCTAAAATTCTTTGGTAGGTTTCATACGCACTTTTTAAGGCTGGGTTTGTCCATATCTTTTCTTTGACCCTCTCACACTCTGGATTTTCCAAAAAGTAAACCCAATCCAATAAGGTGTCTTCTTGTTCTTCTTTTCCTTGGCTCTTGGGCATTTCAATCAATTCAAAATTCAGGCTATACCCTAGAATTTCTGTTTCTCCTTCCTCGCTTCTAAGAGCCCATGAGGTATGATACTCTGGCTGTTTAATTCCTTCAATGTTATATGCTGAAAGAAAAACATAGGTTACACGCTTTTGTTCCACATTTTTTTCAGCGAGTTTTGCATAGATGTATGCTCCATACCACGGAATAATGTTGCTATTTAGTTGTATTCCATTAAAGATTTGCTCATCTAAGATACAAATTTCAAAACTATGTAATTTTCCCTCTATTTCAGCAACCACATCAACTAAGCCATGGATTTCTTCTGCTGGCAATTGTCCTAACAACTGGTTATTCCTTAAATCTACCTTTGTAATCTTCTTTCCTGTTACACTTTCAAGAAATCCCCTCGCAATTTCTTCATTTCCTTCTCTTCCCAAAATCTCACGAAAAATTTTGTCCGTTTTTGGGGATACCATACAATTTGTATTCATATTTTTTCTCCTTTTTTTGTTTTTTAGGCATGAGAAATAGCCCTTATATAAGGTTGATACTTTTGTTATTACATTTCATTTTTCTTGGATTTTTCAAGAATAAATTTTTCAGATAAAAAAATCTTTGAAACAATTTGTTTAGAATTACTACTTTATTTTACTATTTTCGTAGCCCAAAGACATTAAACCACAAAGAAATATGTTTGTCAATATTTTCCAGTAAGATATGTAAAGAAAAAATATATAAGAGGAAAGAGCCTCACTAAGTGAAGCCCTTGCGATTATATGTAATCCATAAGGTATTACCAAATTTATTCTACTAAGGTTATTCTCGCATAACCATTTCCTTGTTTTGCATATTCAGAAGTTGGTGTTTCTGATACATTTGTAGTTGATACTGTTTTAGTTGCAGCATCTGTTGATGTAAATGTGGTGTTATAGCTATACATGCAGCCATTTACAACACCTGTAGCAAAATAACCTGAACCTCCACCAGCAGACCATGAATAGTAAGTGGCATCAACGTAGGAACGTCTATACCCTCCAGCGCCTCCATACCATCCGCCACCACCTCCAGGTCCAACTGAAGAACCTCCTCGTCCTCCTTGTCCAAACTCTCCCGTACCTCCAGAAGCGTTGCTACATCTTCCGCCTGATGTTTGTGTACCACCATAACTAACGTAGCCAGTACTTCTCGCATTACCTGTTTGACCAACATAACCTCCTCCATGCCCATAAGCCGATGGAGAAGAGGAACCGTCATACGTTCCTCCTCCTCCTCCTGCAACAACCAAAATCGAATTAGTTGTAGAAGAAAGACTTGAAAGAACTCCTGATTGAGTTGCTATATGGGTTGCGCCTCCACCACCTCCCACTTTCCCGCCCGGTATTCCTCCACCATTGTAACCACCGAGCTCCTACGCTACCGCATCCCTCCTACAGCAATATATATGTTCGTATTTTTACTAAAAGCAATTGTCCCTACTGTATACCCCCCATATCCTCCACAAAGCCTTGTTCCATTTACTCCTCCTTGAGCTCCCCATACCTCTAATTTATATGTTCCTGTATCAGGTATAGTAAATGTTTGTATCCCTCCTGTATAATCAAAGCTCTCAGTTCCCGCTGTTATTGTCGTTAATGTTTTCTCGTCACTCACATTTCCAGCTTTATCTTTCACTATTACTTTGAATGTATAATTTGTTAAATCTGTTAATCCTGTATATTGGAAACTATTTGACTTCGATGTTCCTTTACTTGTACTTGCTTGATAATATGTATAAGTTGAGTTTGTTGTTCCTATTCCAGAAAGAGCATCACTTGCACTTACACTTACATTAATGGTTGTTCCTGTTCTTGCTGTTCTTGTAAAACTAGATATTGTTGGTTTTACAGTATCTCTTGTGAAGACTAAACTTCCACTTACTGCAGATTTTCTTCCAGATATATCATAGGTATAAGCTG
>CANSOY010000074.1 GCA_947648765.1 uncultured Clostridium sp. | reverse complement strand
AGGGAGGGATAATCATGTTTACATATGTAAAAGCAAAAAATTTCAAATCCTTGAAAGAAATTGAATTTAATCTGAATAAGACAAAAAATAAAATCAATCCGCTAGTAGTGGTATATGGCGAAAATGGAAGTGGAAAGACTAATCTTGTGGAGCTATTTCAAGTTTTGAAAAAATCCTTAATTGCTAGATGTATGGTACCGATAGTAGAAAAAGAGTGGAAAGTTTGGGGCGGAGAAACTAAAGAAAATTTTGAAGAAATACAAATGGTAGAAGAAAGTGCAGAGCCATACCAGCCAGATTGGAGAATAGCCACAGAATTACAAAGATATCGAATGATTGGTGAAAAAGACCCAACTGAATTAGAATTTGGTTTTCAAATCAATGGAATAGACGGATTTTATGCTTTCAAATTTACAGACGAAGTCATAGAAGAAAGTTTGTATTACAAAGTAGATAAGCAGAGAGCATATTTTTACCAACTAAAAAAAGAAGAAGGAAAAATTACAAAAAAACTAAACCAAAATATTTTTCCCAACAGCAAATATCGAGAAGAATTATATGAAAGTATTGAACAATATTGGGGAAAATATACTTTCCTATCCTTACTTATGGCTGAAAAAAGAGATAAAAACAGGGAATACATTGAAAATAATATAGCATCTAATATTTTTGAAGTAACCGAAATGTTTTTATCCATGATTGTACAAGAAAGTGAGAGAAAAATACAATCAGGTCAACCAAACAGAAAAGCAACCTTAAGAAATATCCAACGCGGAGAAATACGCGAAGATAAATTAAGCGAAATACGAAAATATGAAACAATTCTAAATATCTTTTTTACGCAAGCGTATGCAGATATTAAACAAGTAAAGTATCTAACTCGTAGAGATGAAGGACGTGTTTCTTATCGCCTATACTTTGAAAAAATGATTGGAGGAAAACTGAAATCAATCCCATCTACTTCAGAGTCAGAAGGAACACAAAGAATATTGAGGCAATTTAATACTTTGGTAGGTGCGCTAACTGGTGAAACAGTAATCATCGATGAAATTGACAATGGAATTCATGATGTGCTAATGAAAAACATTGTTTTATCCATCCAAGACGAAATCACAGGACAGTTAATTGTTACAACACATAACACGCTTTTACTAGAAGTATTGCCAAAAGAATATTTATATATTTTATCCACCGATTACAAAGGAAATAAAGAAATACAATCGATTAAAGAATATGACATAAAAGTGCAAAAAAACCACAATGCTCGCGATTTATATCTAAAAGGAATTTTTGGTGGAATTCCGACAACGGAATACATCGATTTTGAAGAAATCAAAGATACCTTAGACGATTGGAAAGAAACAAATGGTGAAGAAACCTAACTATTGTAAAGGTATTATAATGGTACACGGAAGAAGCGAGTATCTTTTAGTGGAACATATCAAAAGCAATTTGCACTTGCCAATCGAAATTTATGCAGCCAAAAATGGGAAAATGAGTATACAAATTGATGGACTAAAAACGATACTAGGAAACAGTATTTTTAAGAATAAAAAAGCATTAAAGGCAGAATATATCTTAGAGGAAAAGAACGGAGTATTCCCCAATTTTTTTGTAATGCCAGTAATGGATTTAGACGATACCAGTGATGAAAAAAAGAAATTATATAGGACTGGAGAACTGTTTCAAAATCACTGGCTATCTCCGTACATAATGCCAATTTGGAACGAACCAAACTTAGATACAGTCTTATATGAGCAAAAGGTAATTCAGAAAATACCAAACGCAAAAGAAAAAGGGAAAATGTATCGAGAAATACTTCCGCCTCATACAGGAGAAACCGACATAAAAAGGGTAGAAGAGTTGAGAAAAATATTTGCAAAATCAAACAAAACAAATATGGAGATTATGTTACAAAGATGTTTGGATACAGTCCAAGAGATAAAAAAAGAAAAACGCTAGAAAATTCTAGCGTTTTTTTGTCAGAAAAAATTGACAAACGAGGCATAGTGTGGTAAAATATCTCTCTGTAAGCCGCCTGAGTCGGGTTTGAAAAGTTAGGAAAGCCTAACTTACCTAGTATTTTATGCTTAGCGAGTATACATATAAAGGGAGGTGTACATTATGTACGCAATCATTGAAAGCTGTGGAAAGCAATACAAAGTAGCAGAAGGAGATGTTGTTTTCTTTGAAAAACTAGATGTTGAAGAAGGAAAGAAAGTAACATTCGACCAAGTTGTTCTAGTATCAGACAATGGAAAAATCGAAGTAGGTGCTCCTTATGTGAAAGGTGTCAAAGTGGAAGGAAAGGTAGTTGCTCATGGAAAGGGCAAGAAAATCTTAGTTTACAAATACAAGGCTAAGAAAAACTACAGAAGAACACAAGGACACAGACAGCCATATACAAAGGTTGAAATTAGCAAAATCAAAACAGCTGCAGAAAAGGTAGAAAAGCCAGTTGAAGAAAAGAAAGCAGAAAAACCTGCTGAAAAGAAAACAACTGAAACAGCAGCAAAAAAGACTACAACCACAAAAACAACAGCTACAAAGGCTGAAAAATAAGATGGAATAAAAGATTACCATAAAAGACGAAAGGAGTGAGATAAATGGCTCATAAAAAAGGTCAAGGTAGTGTTAAGAACGGTAGAGATAGTGAATCAAAACGTCTTGGATTAAAAAGAGCAGATGGACAAATTGTTCCAGCTGGAAATATCCTAGTTAGACAAAGAGGAACTAAAATCCATCCAGGAACCAATGTAGGTATCGGAAGCGATGATACTCTATATGCAAAAGTAACTGGAAAAGTAAAATTTGAAAGATTAGGAAGAGATAAAAAGAAAGTTAGTGTTTATCCAGTAGAGGAAACCGCTAGCGCAAAATAAGACGAAAAAAACTCTGTAGCATCTGCTATGGAGTTTTTTCGTTTCCTATCCAAACGACTTGTAAAAGAAAGAAAAATCTAGTATAATATACCAAAACATGTAAAAAAGAAAGCGAGAAAAACGATGGAGAAAAAGAAAAGAATTGTAACGGGTGATCGACCAACTGGAAGACTACATATTGGTCATTATTTTGGTTCTTTGAAAAAAAGAGTAGAAATGCAAAATTCTGGCGAATATGACCCATATATTTTAATAGCAGATGTGCAAGCCTTAACAGATAATTTCAATAACCCAGAGAAGGTACGAAAAAATGTTAGAGAAGTCGTATTGGATTATTTATCCATTGGAATAGACCCAACTATATCGACTATCTATATCCAGTCCATGATACCAGAAGTTGCTGAATTAACGGTATTTTATTCAAACCTTGTAACCATTGCACGTTTACAAAGAAACCCAACCGTAAAAACGGAAATTGCACAAAAAAGAGATTTGTTTGGTGAAAGTGTTACCTACGGTTTCTTAGGCTATCCAGTTAGCCAAGCAGCAGATATTACTGCACTAGGGGGACAATATGTGCCAGTAGGAGAAGACCAACAACCACTCATTGAACAATGCAAAGAGATTGTTCGTAAATTCAATAGTATTTATGGAGAAGTTTTGGTAGAGCCAGAGATTGTATTATCCGAAGGAAAACGTATCAAAGGACTTGATGGTAACGAGAAAATGGGAAAATCTTTAGGCAATGCTATCTATTTATCAGATACACCACAAGAAATTGAAGCAAAAGTTCGCAGTGCCGTAACAGACCCAGAAAGAATAAAAAAAGACGACCCAGGTCATCCAGACGTTTGCATGGTGGCATATTACCACAAACTATTCCAAGACAAAGACACTTGCAATCAGATATGCGAAGAATGTAAAGCGGGAGCAAGAGGCTGTGTGGCTTGTAAAAAAGAACTTGCCAGCCGAATTACCGAATATCTAGCACCAATGCGTGAAAGACGAGCATATTATGAGGCAAGACCAGAAGAAGTAGACAAAATCTTAATCGAAGGAACACAAAAAGCAAGACAAACCGCAAAAGAAGTTATGAAGCAAGTAAAAAAAGCCATGAAATTAGATTATTTTCAAGAATAGGAGAAAGAGGATGTTTCAAAAAGGAGATTTGTGTAAACACTTTAAGGGAGAAACGCTTGTTGAGAAAAATATTTATGAAGTGCTTGAAACGGGTGTGATTTACACAGGAGAATGTGAGGGTATGCAAGGAAGTTTAGTGGTTTATCGTAATGTTTTCCAAGAAGGAAAAGTCTTTACAAGAGAAGAACGAGATTTGCTAGCAGAACTTAGCCCAGACAAACAAGAAAAATTTCACCAAAGAACAAGAGTAGAAAAACTAACTCCAGAAGAAATTGCAACCATTCAAACAGAAGCATTTAAACAAGCCAAACTAGCCTATATGCAACAAAAAATGGAGGAAAAAAGAGAAGCAGAAGCACAGACAGAAAGATAAGGAGGAGTCATGTTTACAGACTATGTGAAAATTATAGCGAAATCCGGAGATGGTGGAAATGGTGCTGTTTCCTTTCGTAGAGAGAAATATGTAGCAGCAGGAGGACCAGACGGAGGCGATGGCGGAAGAGGCGGAGATGTGTATTTCCAAGTCAACCCAGATGCGAATACCTTATTAGATTTTCGTTATAAAAAGAAATTCAAAGCAGAAAATGGCAAAAACGGAGAAGGCGGTCATCGCTATGGAAAAAGCGGAGAAGACCTATACATTGGCGTACCACTTGGAACCGTCATTAAGGATGCAGAAAGTGGACAAATTTTAGCAGACCTTTCCGAAAAAGGACAATGTGAATTGGTGCTAAAAGGCGGAAAAGGCGGAAAAGGAAATAGCCATTTTGCTACTTCGACTAGACAAGCACCACGTTTTTCACAAGGCGGAGAAGCAGGAATTCAAAAGGAATTGATCTTGGAATTGAAACTTCTTGCAGATGTTGGACTATTAGGTTTTCCAAATGTCGGAAAATCCACCTTCTTATCTATGGTAACATCTGCAACACCAAAGATTGCAGACTACCACTTTACCACATTAGAACCAAACTTGGGTGTTGTTAAAAGCGAATATGGCGATAGTTTTGTGATAGCAGATATTCCAGGAATTATTGAAGGAGCCAGCCAAGGAACTGGACTAGGACTACAATTCTTACGTCATATTGAAAGAACTAGACTATTACTTCATTTTATTGATGTTTCTGGCTCAGAAGGAAGAAAACCAGTCGAAGATTTTCAAATTATTCAAGAGGAATTAAAGCAATACAGTGAGAAACTAAGTCAAAGAAAGCAAATCATTGTAGCCAATAAAGCAGATGCTATTACAGACGAGAGCTTGTATCAAGAGTTAGTAAAACTCGCCAAAGAAAAGAATTTGGAGATTTACAAAATATCTGCAGCAACTGGAGAGGGAATTCCTGAACTATTAAAACACGTATCCGAAGTATTGAAGACACTCCCAAAAGAAGAATTATATGAAGTAGAAGAAATTCGAAAAGTATATACCTTAGAAGAGGAAGAAGCATTTACCATTGAAAAAGTAGACTCTGATTATTGGATTGTTGATGGACCTGCTGTTCAAAAATTGATGCGAAAAGTAAACTTGGAAGATAATGAGTCTATGTACTACTTCCAAAAATGTTTAGAAGAACTCGGTGTCAACCAAAGACTGCGCAAAGTAGGCGTAAAAGAGGGAGACACAGTTCGTGTGGTAGACTGGGAACTAGAATGGTATAACTAAAATTGGAAATTATTTGGGAAAAAACTAAAACTTTTGTTTGACAAACATTTCTTTTTGTGATATGATGCACTCAAATTAAAATAAAGGAGAGATGTATTGGTGAAAAAAGAAAAGAAATTAGAGTTAAATAAAAGAGAAAAAGCAATTCTAAAATATATCGAAAAACAAATCGCAGCAAATGGATATCCACCATCGGTTCGTGAGATTGGAAAAGCAGTAGGACTTAGTTCCACAGCAACTGTTCATGGCTATTTAGCAAAACTAGAAGAGAAAGGTTACATTAAGAAAGAATCCCAGAAAGGAAGAACCTTACGACTATTAAAAGGTTCTGGCAAAGATGAAAGACAAATGGAAATCAAGAATATGTATACCGGAAGAGAAATGGTAGAGGTACCAGTCATTGGAAAGATTACAGCAGGAGAGCCAATCCTAGCTGTTGAAAATGTAATGGATACTTTCCCAATTCCACTAGACTTTGTTGGAAATGCAGAAAGTTTTATGCTAAAAGTTCGTGGAGAAAGTATGATTGAAGCTGGTATCCTAGATGGAGATCTAATTCTAGTGAAAAAACAAAATGTAGCAAGCAATGGAGAAATTGTTGTTGCATTGATTGGAGAAGAAGCAACCGTTAAAACTTTTTATAAAGAAGAAGGGCACATAAGATTACAGCCACAAAATAGCGCAATGGACCCAATTATTGTTCCAGACTGCGAGATTTTAGGAAAAGTGGCAGGAGTATTCCGTAAACTATAACCAAGAAATAAGGGGAAATCATTATGGCAAGAATGAAAACATTTTTCTTATATGCCTTGATTGTAATCGCATTTATCTTCTTTTCAGACTTTTTCTGCTTTGCTGCAATCAAGACAACCTATACCGATTTTGACAGACAAGTGGTTGCAACAAAAACAATTAAACCATCGATAACAGAAGCCAAGAAAACCTATATGAATGGCTACATCGAAGGACAAATTGAAAACACAACAACAGGAATTGTAACAGACAAGTTTCTAAAGTTTGAGTTCTTTTCTAAACAAGGAAATAGTCTAGGAGCAAAATATATTCGTATCGAAGATATGAAGCCAGGAGAAAAACGAGATTTTGAGGTGTCTTATCATATCCGAGAAACGGTTTCTTATCGCGTAACTGAAATCAATGCAGACGAAGCAGGAGATATCCCAGAAGAGGAATTTTCAATGGACCCAAGACGAGTTAGCCTAATCTATTTAGTCGGTGGACTATTGGTGTTATATTTCTTATAGAAA
>CANSOY010000073.1 GCA_947648765.1 uncultured Clostridium sp. | reverse complement strand
TTAACACAAAAAATGAAAGTAGACTTTTTGTGTCCACTTTCATTTTACCACTTCAAAAATATTCTGAGCTTTCTTTTTAGAAAAGACAAGAAAGGATTTGTTTTGCGAAAAAAATATGATAGGCTATTGAAAATATAACGAAAGAGGAGGGAAGAAATATGAAAGAGCAAAACAAAATCCCAAAAAAAGAAATTGTATATATCCTACTATTAGTCGTTATCTTAATAGTAGCATTTGGATTTCATGCGAATTTACAAATGAAAAGAAGAACAAGAAAATTAGAACTAGCAAGCCAATCCATAGTAGAAACATTGTTCCAATTCGTATAAAAAAAGAAAAAATTTGTAAAAATAGGATAAAAACGCATAATTTTTTTCCCTTTTGTAATAATAAGGACAGATATTTGAAAGTAAAAGGAGGGGAAAAAATGAAAGCAACTGGTGTTGTACGAAGAATTGACGACCTAGGTAGAGTTGTTATCCCGAAAGAAATACGTAAGACACTTCGCATCAAAGAAGGCGACCCATTAGAGATTTTCACAGACAAAGAAGGCGAAGTTATCTTGAAAAAATATTCTCCAATTGGAGAACTATCTGAATTTGCAAGTGGGTATGCAGAAACACTTGCAAAAACAACAGGGCATATTGCTTGTATTACCGACAAAGATACCATTATTGCAGTTTCTGGTGGCTCCAAAAAAGAATACTTAGAACAAAACATTAGTGAAGAACTTGAAAAAATTATGGAAGACAAACAAAACTATACAAGCAAAGAAAACAATAACCTAGCCATTCCAATTATCCAAAACGATAACAAGGAAAAACGCTTTAATGCACAAGTCGTTTATCCAATTATTGCTGATGGCGATACCATTGGAACCGTTATCCTATTATCCAAAGACAGAGAAACAAAAATGTCAGAAGTGGAACAAAAAGTAGCACAATCTGCTGCTAACTTTTTAGGAAGTCAAATGGAGATATAAAGAAAGAAGGAAATGATTGCACATTAAGTTTTCATTTCCTCTTTTTTATGGTAGAAATATTACAAGAAAAAGACATTTTAGAAAATCATGGAAAAATACTTGCTAATTGAAAAAAGTTATAGTATAAATATAATTAATAATCGATTATTGTTACAAAGGAGGAAAGAAAATGGAGGAGAGAAATATAAATCAAAGTGCCGTACCTGCTGAGATTACAACTTGGACAAAAGTAAAGAACTTTTTGTTACAAGAAATCACAGTAGAGTTAACACCAAAACAAGAAAAAGTTTTCAAAGAAGTAAGCGACTTTTGGCACCAAGAAATCACAGGGCAAGATGTACGCAATTTTCTATTCCAACCAATTAGCGGAAAAGATATTCGTAATTTCTTATTCCAAGAAATAGAAATCAAATAAAGCATATAAATTTTAGAAAAGAATACTTGAAAAGTATTCTTTTTTGATATAAAATGAAACTGCTTGTAAATAATATAAGCATAGATGCTAATTTGGCATCAGAATGGAGGAAAAAAATTATGGCAATCAAAATCGGAATTAACGGATTTGGAAGAATCGGAAATTTATCTTTCCAAGCAGCGATGGGAAAGGAAGAAATCGAGGTTGTTGCAATCAACGATCCATTTATTACGGCAGATTATATGGCATATATGGTAAAATATGATACCGTACATGGAAGATATCCTGGAACTGTAAAATCAGAAGACGGAAAACTAATCGTGAATGGAAAAGAAATAAAAGTATACAATGAAATGGAACCAAAGAACATTCCTTGGGGAGAATTAGGAGTAGAATATGTACTCGAATGTTCGGGCGTATTTACAACCATTGAAAAAGCAAATGCACACTTAGAAGGAGGAGCAAAGAAAGTAATCATTAGTGCACCTTCAAAAGATGCTCCAATGTTTGTTATGGGAGTAAATAACAAAAACTATGATTCAACAATGAACATTGTATCCAATGCATCTTGTACTACAAACTGTCTAGCACCTCTTGCAAAAGTAATCAATGATAACTTTGGTATCAAAGACGGTCTTATGACCACAGTACACTCTACCACCGCTACGCAAAAAACAGTAGATGGTGCATCGAAAAAAGATTGGAGAGGTGGAAGAGCAGCAGCAGCGAATATTATACCATCTTCAACAGGAGCAGCAAAAGCAGTTGGTAAAGTTATCCCAGAGTTAAATGGAAAATTAACAGGAATGTCCTTCCGCGTACCAACCGTTGATGTATCTGTTGTAGATTTAACTTGTAATCTAGCAAGACCAGCAAGTTATGATGAGATTTGTTCAGCTGTTAAGAAAGCATCAGAAAACGAATTAAAAGGAATTATGGGATACACAGACGAAGCAGTTGTTTCCTCAGATTTCATCCATGATGCACATACATCAATCTTTGATGCACAAGCAGGTATTGCTTTAACTGATACATTTGTAAAATTGGTTGCTTGGTATGATAATGAATGGGGTTATTCAAACAAACTAGTAGACCTTGCAATTTATATGGCAAGTGTAGATCATAAATAAGAAGAAAGTGACATCATGCTATGAAAAAGAGGAAGAGGAGTATTGGTATACTCCTCTAGGACATTATCCATAGCGCCGATGCCACTTTTCTCGTGAAAAGGAGAAGAGAAAAAATGGAGAAAAAAACAGTTCGAGATATTGAGGTAAGTGGAAAGAAAGTATTAGTTCGTTGTGATTTCAATGTCCCACAAGATGAAAATGGAAATATTACAGATAACAGAAGAGTAGTAGGAGCCTTAGATACCATTCGTTATTTAGTAGATCATGGAGCAAAGGTAATTTTATGCTCTCATTTAGGAAGACCAAAAGGAGAATTCAAAAAGGAATTTTCACTAGCACCCGTGCAAAAAGAATTAGAAAAGTTATTAGGAAAAGAAGTGAAATTAGCAGAAGATATCATTGGTGAAAGTGCAAAAGCATTAACTGCCAATATGAACGCAGGGGATATTGTCCTATTAGAAAATATCCGTTTTGATGCAAGAGAAGAAAAAAATGACCCAGAATTTGCAAAAGAATTAGCATCTCTTGCAGAAATCTATGTCAATGATGCATTCGGAACAGCACATCGTGCTCATGCTTCAACAGCTGGTGTAGCAGACTATTTACCAGCTGTTAGCGGATTTTTGATTGAGAAAGAATTGAAGTTTTTAGGAGAAGCAGTGAGCAACCCAGCAAGACCTTTTGTTGCGATCCTAGGAGGGAAAAAAGTTTCCGATAAAATTGGCGTTATTCAAAACTTACTCGAAAAAGTAGATGTCCTAATCATTGGAGGAGCAATGGCAAATACCTTCCAAAAAGCCTTAGGACATGATGTGGGAAAATCTGTTGTCGAAGAAGATAAGATTGACCTTGCGAAAGAACTCATGGAACAAGCAAAGTCAAAAGGTGTTCGCTTAATGCTTCCAGTGGATGTGAAAATTGGAAAAGAATTTGATGCCAATACCGAAAGCAAAATTGTAAAAGTAACAGAAATACCAGCCGATTGGCAAGTCTTTGATATCGGGACACAAACCATTGACCAATACAAAGGGGTATTAGATAGTGCAAAAACTGTTGTATGGAATGGACCAATGGGCGTGTTTGAATTTGACCAATTTGCGATTGGAACTAAAGAGATAGCGGTAAAACTAGCTGAATTAGAAGCAGTAACCGTTATCGGAGGAGGCGACTCTGCTGCAGCAGTGGAAAAAATGAAAGTAGCAGATAAAATGACACACATCTCAACCGGTGGAGGAGCGTCCTTAGAATACCTAGAAGGAAAAGTATTACCAGGAATAGATTGTTTAGCCAATAAATAGGAGGAAAAAAGATGAGAAGAAAAGTAATCGCAGGAAACTGGAAGATGAATATGCTTCCAAATGAAGCAATCGCTTTTATCGAAGGATTGGCACCAATGGTAAAAGACACGCCAAATGAAGTGATTTTATGCGTGCCATATACAGACTTATTTTACGCACTCTTAAATGCACAAGGCACCAATATTAAAATTGGAGCACAAAATATGCACTGGGAGGAGAATGGAGCCTACACAGGAGAAATTTCTGCTAAAATGCTAAAATGTATTGGTGTCGAATATGTTATTATTGGGCACTCGGAAAGAAGACAATATTTTGCCGAAACAGACGAAACCGTGAATAAGAAAGTGAAAAAAGCCTTACAAGAAGGCTTAAAGCCAATCGTATGTGTAGGAGAAACATTAGAACAAAGAGAAGCGGGAAAGACCGAAGAAGTAATCAATCAGCAGGTTGAAGTCGGCTTGCAAGGACTAACAGAAAAAGATTTTGAAACTTTAATCATTGCCTATGAACCGATTTGGGCAATCGGAACGGGTAAAACAGCAACAGCAGAGCAAGCAAATGCAACCATTCAAACAATCCGCAAAAAAGTTGTAGAAATGTATGGAAATATGGCAGGTTTTAGTGTTATAATACAATATGGCGGAAGTGTAAAAGCATCGAATGCACACGAACTATTTACTACTTCTGACATTGACGGAGGCCTTGTAGGCGGAGCGAGCCTAAAGGTCGACGAATTTGAAAAAATCGTAAACTTTTCGTAAAGACTGTTAAGAGAGCAAGCGAGAAGAAAGAGGGAGAGTTATGAGTAAAAAACTTACAATGCTAATGATATTGGACGGTTTTGGTATCAATGAAAATGAAAAAGGAAACGCAATCGCAGAAGCCAAAACACCAAACTTAGACAAACTAATGAAAACTTGTCCAACCACAAAGATTTATACCAGCGGACTACAAGTCGGTCTGCCAGATGGTCAAATGGGAAATTCAGAAGTTGGGCATACCAACATTGGAGCTGGAAGAGTTGTGTATCAAGGATTAACAAGAATTACAAAAGCCATTGAAGACGGAGATTTCTTTAGTAATCCAGAATTAACAGGAGCCATCGAAAATTGCCAAAAAAATCATTCCAAATTACACATTATGGGGCTATTATCCGATGGAGGCGTGCATAGCCATATCCGCCATTTATATGCTTTACTAGAATTATGCAAAAGAAAAGATTTTGAAGATGTTTATGTGCATTGTTTCTTAGACGGAAGAGATACACCACCAACATCAGCCGAAGGCTACATTACAGCCTTAGAAGAAAAAATGAAAGAAAAAGGTGTGGGAAAAATCGCTTCGATTTCTGGAAGATTTTATGCTATGGATCGAGATAAGAGATGGGAAAGAATTGGGAAAGCCTACGATGCTTTAGTCAATGGCGAAGGCGAGAAATTTACAGCGGCAACAACTGCAATCGAGCAATCTTATCAACAAGACATTTTTGATGAATTCTTTGTGCCAACCGTTCTATGCAATGGAGATAAACCAATCGCAACCATTGAGGATAAAGACTCTGTTATCTTCTATAATTTCCGCCCAGACCGTGCAAGGGAAATTACAAGAGCCATTGTAGATAAAGACTTTAACGAATTTCCAACCAAGAAAATGGATGTTACCTTTGTGTGTATGACGAGTTATGACGAAAGTATGCCAAATGTATCGATTGCTTTCAAACCAGAAGTGCTAGTCAACACCTTTGGTGAATATATTAGTAAGCAAGGTTGCAAACAATTAAGAATTGCAGAAACAGAAAAATATGCACATGTTACTTTCTTCTTTAATGGAGGAGAGGAAAAACAATACCAAGGAGAGGACCGTATTCTAGTTCCTTCTCCAAAAGTAGAAACCTACGATATGCAACCAGAAATGAGTGCAGAAGAAGTAACAAACAAAGTAATTGGTGCGATTGAAAGTGAAACCTATGACGCGATTATCTTAAACTATGCAAACCCAGATATGGTTGGGCACACTGGTGTATTTGAAGCAGCAGTAGCAGCTATTGAAAAAATTGACGAATGTGTAGGTAGAGTGCTAGAAGCTGTACAAAAAGTAAACGGTGCGGTGCTCATCACAGCAGACCATGGAAACGCAGAGCAAATGATTGACTACAAAACAGGAGAACCACATACAGCCCATACAACCAATCCAGTACCACTTATCTTAGTAGGAATGAATAAAGTTCGCTTAAAAGAAGGAAAACTTGCTGACTTAGCACCTACTATGCTAGAAATGATGGGACTTGAAAAACCAGAAGAAATGACTGGTGCATCTTTGCTTGAAAGAGCAGAATAGAAACCAGGGGGAATGTTTTATGCAAGCGACCGCGAGAATACGAGAATTATTTGAACAAATCCGAAAACAATTATTCTTTATGATACCAGAAAAATGGGACCGCATTGACTTGTATGCTTCTGTCATTGAAATTGTAAAAGATGACCCAGTTGGGGAAATGTTTTTCTACTATTTCCCCAAGGGTTTACTGCGAAAAAATCCAGTTAATGTTTACGAAGTTCCAGCCAAATTCAATATTGAAGAAGAGTCCTACCTAAAACTTGCGGCGAAACTCTATGGAACCATCAAGCAGTTATATTTAGAATGGAAACAATATCCGCAAGAAAAACTGTGGACGAATTTGACCATTCGCATTGAAAATGCAAGGTTCTATGTGGAATTTGATTATGAACCGATTGTAAGCAATGAAAAAGAAAACCAAAAAAGGCGTATCATTTGGCTCTATGAGAATTTGGGATTTCCACTGGAAAAATTTAATCGAGAAGAAAAAGCAATTCTGGAAGAATATGTAGCCTATCGTAGGCACTATCCAAAAGATGTGAGTCATTATGTAGAAGGCATTTATGAAAATCAAAAGAATACCCATAATGTCATCAGTTATGGATACGAAGCATTTGAAAAAGAAGAAAATTGGAAACTGGGGGAACAGAGAAATCAAGAACTCCAGCAAGAATTAGAGGAATTAGAAAATAAACCACGAAAAAGAAATCAAATACTAAATTGAAAGGAGAATACATATGATTTATTCAAAAGAAGTAGAAGAAATGTGTACAGTAGCAAAAGGAGTAGACC
>CANSOY010000072.1 GCA_947648765.1 uncultured Clostridium sp. | reverse complement strand
ATTGTTATATTACTCGTATACCAGTTATTTAATCCCATATTTCCACTTGCTACACTTACCGTTACTCCATTTCCTGGTGTAGTTCCTTTTTCAATCTTAAACCACATCACGACTGCGTTAGATTTTTGTCCATATACATCATAAGCATAGGCTGTTAGGGTATACTCTCCATTTTTTGTAAAGGTTAATGTTCCACCATTTTCAATATCTATTTCACGTACCAAACCACTTGGATAAAGTTCGTCATTGATTTCTGGTACAGTTGTTGTTAACACATACTTTATCTTTTGGGATTTATCTACTGTTAGGATTTGTGCTGTTACATCACTACGATAGAAAGACGAGGCTATTTGTTCTCCATCAAGTACCTTGATGGTTGGGTCTTGCACATTTTCTCCTGATACTTCTCCTCCTGCTTGGTTATTTCGATTGTTGTTTATGATAGTACCACCTTGGGAGTTATTGCTTCCACCTTGTCCGCCTTGGTTTGTTCCACTTCCTCCTTGGTTGGTTCCGCCTGGATTTATGGTTCCATTTTCTCCACCCTCGGAGCCTCCCCCTGTATCTGTGCCTGGTATAATTCCTATACCACTATACAAGCCGTTGTCTTTTAACTCATTTTGCAGTTGTGCGAGTTGCTGGTTATCATAGGTTGTTTCGTTGGTAATTAAGTTCTTGGTATCTTTTGCTTGCAAGATTATTCCATTTTCTCCTATGACTGCATTGAGCGTTATGCCCGCTAGAATAATTAGCACGACTATTGTTACTAGTCGTACTTTCCATTGTTGCCATTGGCTTTTCGATACATTTTGGTACACATTTTGTGTATCCTGTGCCTGTTGCATTTTCTGTTTTTGTACTATTGTATTTTTCTATCTTTTCTTTCTATATTTTTCAGTATAGGCATGTTAAAAGCCGGGAGAAGTAAATACTTCTCCCGGCTTTCTGGTGCTTTGGCTTGGTCTTATTTCTTCCACTTAAAATGCTCTCTATGTTGCCAGAAAACATAGCAGTCCTCACTTGTCGAATTTTCTCCGAGTCGTAAAGACTCCATTGGAACAAATTTCCCATTTTTGTAATACGGGTTGTTGGCTGCCTCCATCGGCAAAATATGAGCCACTTTTTCTGGCAAATATTTCCCTGGATTGTACTGCATCTCCAACAGGATTTGCTCTGGAAGAGTTAGGCTAACCGTTCCTTCCTCGGTCGCTGGATACATCCGAATAACTTCTTGGTCATTATAATTAACCGAGTTAGAAACCGCAAACCCAAATTGTTTGCTAATCTTCTCTTTGGCAGCCAAGAAGAAAGCAACTCTTTCATTTTTGGCGTCTACTTCCAAATCCGCTCTTTTTATGGTAAACGGGCTAAAGCAGTAGCCTGTCAGCAAGCAAGTTTGACAATCTTTTTCTTGCGGGAATTTGCCTTTCTTTTTGAACTTTGTATAGCATTTCAAAAAGATGAGATGTCGCTTGATTTTCTCTTTATCGTGGAAGCCTTGTTCTTCCAACGGTTGCCACTGCACAGCTTGCAAAAGTAGGTCGTCTTCTACGTAGTAGCCGAAACTCCATGTCGCTTTGCCAAGGTAATACGGTACCGAAAAGATTTCTTTTTCTAGCGTACTCCAATCTGTAAACGGAAGCAAGCAAGAAAAGTATCCCTCCTGGTGCCAAATAAGCATAGGATGAAGTTCTGGCAATCTAAATCCTACTTCTGCATAATACAGATTTTCAACGTCGAGGTGGATGTTTTCTTCTTGGACGGGTTCGCTGATTGCTGTTGAAATTGCTTCGCTTATTTCTCTACGAAGCATCCGCTTATCCTTCATTCCTGTTTCCCCATTTCCATCTTTGTCCAAAAGCACACCTTTTTCTTTTTTCCTTTACTCTCCAATAATTGTTTTACAATCCGGTCGCATCTCCATAAGGTGTTAAAAAGAGTAGAACTGAAATGTAAGTTGATAGCATTATATCACTTTATGTAAAACATTTCAACTTATCCATTATAAAAAGAGTACAATCACAAGTAAAAGTACAGTTTTCCATAGCATTTTTCCAATTAAACAATCTCGGTAAAGTGGCACTCCAATCTTATTCATTTTTGTATATTCTTCTGTTATCTTTTCAATCTCTGTTTGTGTTAAAGTCCCTTGTTGTTCCAAATATCTTTTGGCTAAATCTTTTGCTCTTAACATGGCATCTTTTTCTAACAAATATCTTACACAAAAGAGAATTAGACTTGCTAATACAAAGGAAGCAAAAATACTCCAAGTAACTACTTCTTGCTTTAGCAAAAAGCAAAGGAACAGACTGAAGATAAAATAGAACTGGACTGCATTTGCCAAAAAGAAATGGAATAGCAATGTCTTTCGGTTTTGGATGGAGTGGATACACTCGTGTGCTATGGTTTGTATCCTTACAAAACTTTGCTTCATATTCCCAATTAAGATTTTATTATTTAGCACTAGATACAAACTTGTCGTACTATCTTCCACCTGATTTTTCTCGACTGCAACACTGGTATTGTCTAGCATTTTTAAGATTTCTTTGCATACCTCCTCATTTTCCGGGAGTTTTGCAGTTAAACCATTTAGTTCTTCTTTGTTTTGAATTTCTTTCAAATATTTTATCTTTTGCAATAAGTTCATATCTTTTTCCTCTTTCGCAAAAAGACTGCATGAACAACATATTCACGCAGTCTAAAAAATTATAAAACATCTTTTACAGCCTCTGCAATGATTTTATTCACATCTGCAATCATTACATTAAACTTTACTTCTAAATCAAAATATTCCTTAATTTCCTTGTCTTCAACTAAAATTTGGTACATCTCTTCTAGTTTTTTTGTTTTTTCTGGGTCGTTTTCTTTTCCTTCAAAAGTAAGAACCTGAATGTCATATCTTAATTTTTCAAAATCGTCAATTTTCTTCTTGGTGTCTGGATTTCCAAGCACTTTTTCTTTCGCTTTTTTATACGCTAGGTATTCTTCGGATTGTTTAATCTCTGTGCCTAATCGGTTGGCTGTGTCATATACATTCATATTCTTCCTCCTAACTTACGCATAAGCATGCTTTTTCTTGAAGGCAAGCAAATTGGTAATTTCTTTTTCCGTATTTTTTGCTTTGCTTGTCTTCTTCGCTCTTTCTTGTGCCATTTGCTCTGCTTGTCTTTGTGCCATTGTCTTGCAAATTGCTCTTTCATATACATAATGGGTATCTTGTGCAATTTTATTCCAATTAAATTGATTTTTTACCTGTATTCTTGCATTTTTGGAAACTTTATCACAAAGTTGTGGATTGAAAAGCAAGGATAAAATTGAGTCTGCAATTGAATTTGCGTTGCCAGCATAACTCTTCATTCCCGTTACACCATGCTCTACAATTTCATTTAGTCCTCCAATATCTGAAACAACTGTTGGAACTCCTGCAAGCATTGCTTCTAATGCAACAATTCCAAATGGTTCATAGGTACTTGGAAATACAGCTACATCTGCACATTTATAGATTTTTTGTACTTGTTTTGCATTTAAGTACCCTGTGAAATACACTTTATTTCCTAACCCTAAGTTTTCCGTTTCTGCTCTTAGTTCGTCTATCATTCCGCCTTTTCCAGCAATGATTAGTTTGGCATCATTGTATTGGCTAAGTACTTTTGGCATGGCTGCAATTAAATTTTGTATTCCTTTTTCATAAACTAATCTTCCCACATACAAGATAATTTTTTCATTATCCATTGCATATTGTCTGCGGAAATCATAATCTCTTTCTACTCCAGTGAAATTGGTTACGTTAATTCCGTTTGGAATTACATTGATTTTATCGAAAGGTAGTCCGAATAATCTTTGTAAATCTCCCTTCATAAAATTGCTGTTTACAATTACTTCGGTAGACTCATAGGTTAATAGCCATTCGGTATCATTGATATATCTTTGTGTTTCGTCATGAATTCCGCTATTTCTTCCTGCTTCTGTGGCATGAATGGTGGTTACAATCGGCATATCAAAAGAATTTTTTAATGTTTTAGCAGCACTTGCAACTAACCAATCGTGAGCATGAATTACATCAAATTTTCCTTCCTTGTTAATGAGCTCGGTTGCTTTTGCTATCATATTGAAGTTTAATTGCATAATCCAGTCAATAAAGTTGTTTGGTTGTATCATGTAATTATTTACACGATATACTTCAACCCCTTTGTCATTTTCATATTCTGGCAAATCGCCATCTCGGTATGTAATAACGGTTACTTCGTGTCCGTCCTTAATCATTCTTTTGGATAAGTCATGTACAACTCTTGCAATTCCTCCCACTATTCTTGGTGGGTATTCCCAAGTCAACATTAAAATTCTCATATTAGTCGTTAGACCCCTTTCAAATTTCTTCTTTTGATTTCTAATATTTTACATTTTTGCAAACGTTTCGATATTATATCTATTTTATACATATATTTAAGAAAAGTAAACATCTTTTCCGAAAAAAAATTGAATTATTTTATCAGATTTTGTTTTTTTCTATTGAATTTATTTCTATTTTGATATACTATATTAAATAGATTATCACTAAGGAGGAAATCATGCCAAGAAAAACAACGGAAAAAGAAGAAAAAGGCACGACCAAAAAAGTCTCAAAGTCTGCTTCTTCCAAGAAGTCTACGAAAGTAGCAACAAAAAAAACTGCCTCGTCAAAAAAGGCAAAAACAGGAAACACAGCAAAGAAAAAAGTTGAGAATAATTCTCAAAAAGAGCCAAAAGCAAAAACAACGAAAACAAAAAAAGCAGTTTCGATTGAAAATCCAACTAAAGATGCTGAATTTTTAGTGAAATTGTTCAAAATCATAACCACACCAAAAGAAACTACGAAAAAAACTACTACAAAAGAGAAAACAGTAGCCACTGAAAAGACAGCAAAACCAAGTGCTAAGAAAACAACTAAGAAAGAAACCGCAAAAAAATCTAGCACAACAAAGAAGACTACCACTACCCGTAAGAAGAAAAAAGTAGAAGATGTTTCCGTTTCTTCTATCTTGGAATATTATGATTTACCTTATCGCTATAATGAAACCGTTGTAAAATTATTGGCACAAACTCCAAACATTTTATTTGTTTACTGGGATATTTCAGATGACGACAGACAAAAGTTTGTCCAAAATTATGGAGAGGATTTCTTTCAGAATACAAAACCAGTTTTAATTGTACACAATCGTACAAAAGGCTATGCTTTTGAAGTAGAAATAAATGACTTTGCAAATAGTTGGTATTTGCATGTAGAAGATACCAAATGCGATTACCAAATTGAATTAGGTCGTAGACCAAGAAATGCGTATGTGAACATTCCACATGATTATCTTTATATTTCTTCTTCAAACGATTTAGAGTCGCCAAACGACCACATTCTTTTTGAACATCTAAACAATCATGTGCTTTTCCAAAATGTAAAAACAGGACAAACACATGACAGATACATGAATGCTTTCTTATCTGCAGACGGGAAATTATTTACAATTTATGAACTTTATCAAAGAATCTATGGAAAAGAACTCATTACCTTTGCCGACCGTTTGGATTTATCCAATCCTTCTTCTGGCAATCCATCGAGTACTTTTCGTTAAAAAAAGAAAACGGCTTGAAAATTTTTCAAATCGTTTTCTTTTTTTGCGCTTACCAGCCATCGTCTTCGATTACAGGTACTTTAATGAGAATGGTTCTCATGCTTTCACTTGGGGCAATATCAATCCGCCATTTGGAATTTTCCGCTAATATAAGGCGGATTGGCTTTTCCCCATTGTTCGCATAACAAATTTCGATTGTCTTTCTCAATTTTGCAATCATATCCTCGTTCTTCCATAAAAGTTCAACCGCTTTCTTGCGTTTTTCTTTCGATGAAATAGAGCAATTTAGAAATGCAATCTTGCAATACAATTCGATAATTTCCACCCGTTTCTCTTTTGTTTCCCGAAATGCCTTGACTTTAGCTGGCTTGCGTCCTAGTAGGATTTCCCCCACCCAGGACTCAATTTCCACTGGCTTCACTTCCTTTTTGAAAGTTACTAATGAATAAGTATACTAGATTTTACCAATTTAGTCAAATGCAAGATAAAGAACCTTACGAAAAATGTAAGGCTCTTTCTATCGATAGTCATTTTGTAAAAACAAAATGGAATTACCATTTATTCAATTAAGGTTATTCTTGCATATCCATTGCCACTGTGTCCTCTTTCATTACCTCCTCCTGGTGCTGGAAAGGATTGATCTCCAGCGATTGTTTGAGCATCGGATAGGTAATATTCTGAGCCAAGTTTGTATCCTGATAACTTATATGCGGAGGTTGTAAAGACATATCCTGAACCTCCTCCTCCTGCTCCATACCTCTTCCACCCTCCGTCCGATACCAACCGCCTCCACCGCCTCCTCCACGATCCCCAGAGGAAGTTCCTCCAATTCCAAAACCTCCTCCAGTACCACTACCTGAACTGCTCCCCCCAGCTCCGCCGGTAGTTGCCATATCACCTCCTGTGTCTCCCCCTCCACTACCTCCGGTTGAACCACCGCCAACACCTCCAGCCCAGTAATTATAATATTGTCCAGCACCACCACCTCCACCTGCTACTATAATTCTATTGTATAAACTATCCTCAAGAACCCTAAAATCAGTTCCACCACCTCCACCTGCCACGTTATTTCCACTAGAACCACCTCCACCATTCCATCCACCTCCTCCATTTGTAACCCCTTTCCCACCAACGTAGGCAAAAACACTAATGTTATTTGCAATATTCACACTACCAACACTGTATCCTCCCTTTCCGCCAATCTCACCGCCACCATTCTTCCCTCCTTGTGCTCCCCACACTTCTAGTTTATATTTTCCTGGTTGTAATGTAAAAGATTGTGCATTTCCTGTATATCTAAAATCTAATACTGGTACTATTGTTCTTGTTTTCTCACTTACATTTCCTGCTTTATCTTTTGCTATTACTTTTATTGTATAATATTGTCTACTTAACCCTGTATATTGATATGTATTAGATGTATTTTTTGTTTTACTTGTACTTTCTAAAAAGTATTCGTATCCTCCACCTGTTGCTTGTCCACTTACTCCAAAGTCATTATTTACTGTTACCGTAACAGCACTTGTACTATTAGCAGTTGCCTTAATCGTCATTGTAGGTGCTACTGTATCTCGTACAACAGTTGTTGTTCTTGTTGCGGTTGGTCTTCCAGATTTATCACTTACCACTGCTTCTACTGTCCATGTTCCGTCTGCTGTTATATCAAA
>CANSOY010000071.1 GCA_947648765.1 uncultured Clostridium sp. | reverse complement strand
CAGAGCATGCAAAATGCCTTTCTCAATAACAAAAGCGTTGTCTGTTTGAAAAGCCAAGCGAACCTGCTAGCAGATAGTTATGGCAATGCTCCCATCCCCGTCAACCTTGACCCTTCACACAACATTCCAGAGCAGTTTCAGGCAATCGCTGCCAAACACCACTGCGACATCGGAGATCACATTTCCAACAGTTCTGGTCTAAACGGCACACCCACACAGAAAGATTGCGCCTATTGTTCCCACTTAGTCGTTCCACAGGAAGATAACATCTATCTGGGACAGGACTTCTTTATCTTTCCTACCCTCGGGCAGTTCATTAACGGGTATCTCTTGATTATCCCGTATGAGCACGTGATGTCCATCGCTGAATTGGATACCGCCCGGCGGAAAGAGTTCTTGGAGGTTCTGTCAGACGCCCGCTATTTGCTGAACCTGACCTATGGCTGTACCAAGCCGTTGGTTTGGGAGAATGGCACTGGCAATGGTGGGAAAGGAAAAGCCAAAGACTCGGTTGTCCATGCACATGTTCATGTAGCACCCAGCCAACTGAACCTCCGGCGTATTCAAGAAATTTCTGGATTTCAGATGGAATACACCACAATGGACGAACTCTCTGCCTATGGCAGACATTCATACTTGCTCATTCAAGGTGATACAGAGTCGGATTGGGGAATTAACGATAACCCTGCGTTATATATTCCCCGCCAGTATGTTCGGCAGTTGATTGCCGAAGATGAAGAGATTCCCGGAGATATGTGGAATTGGCGTACGTATGGCTTCTTGGAGCGTCGGCACCAGACCAATTTGCAGATTTATCAGGCACTCCTGAAAAACTGGCGTGAACTCCCGGAGCGTATCAAGCGTTGCACAGAGAATTTTGTTTCTACCTTCCAAGCGTAAATACCCAAAATCCGTCAAGTCTTCTTCAAATTTGAGGAGGAGTTGACGGATTTCCTATTTTTATAGATTTTTTCTTTTTTGTTTACAAGTTATGTAAATTATGATATACTAATTTCTGTATCTACGAGTAAACAGTTTCGAAAGAGGAGGATTTTCGTATGTTTTTACTCAACTGGCAAGAGATTGTCCAGCGGAACCTGTCGGATTTTTCCGACCGTGAGCTGTGGCATCTCCACGACCTCTCAGCAGTTCCCGCAAAAGATTCCAACATTCCGACTCTGACCCTGAATGATTTGGATTTCTCCGCTCTGACTAATCTTTACCATCAGCGGGATCCCTACATTCCGGGCAAGTTGCCGGACAACCTGACCAGGCTCTGTATCCAGTCCGACTGCACCAGCAGTAAAACTCTGTTCTATTTCAAGCGGTTGGACAACCATCTCAACTGGTATGTCATCGACATTTTCCAGAAGGGGCGTTACCAGTGCACTTTCCTGGCTCTAGACTCGGAACCATTTCCGGAACTGCGCATCACATCTGCACCTTACTACATTCCTGTGTGTATTCTGCTTGGCAAGCGGGAAACAGTGGACAGCGAACAGGCCCACCAGGCTTTCCTATTCGCCCACTATCTGTTCGACCATCAGACAGCAAGGACGCAGTAAGGGTACCAGTTTATCCACCTCCCATCAAACGAAACGGAAAGGGGCAGCCAATGGCTGTCCCTTTCCTCTTTTCTTTTTATTCTTTCCATGGATTATTTTCATTTGGGTCAGTCGGATCCCAAATGCGAAGTGCTGGTCTTTCTTCACTTATTTTTTCTCGAACCGGTTTACCAAATGGTCCGTGGGTTTGCTGATGTATAAAATTCCACTTGCGTTCCTGCTTGGCAGTTATCATAAATCCACTTTGCGTCTGCTACACATAAGCGGATACACCCCAAGGATGCTTCCTCTCCTAGCCTGTCATATTCCCACCATTCCAAAGAAGACTCGCTCTTATCTTGGTAGGGTACAGAATGGAATAAGATACTATCCACAATGCGCGTTACATATTGTCCCCATACATTTCCTTGTAAATACCTCCACCTCGCCTTTACGGGGTTTTCGTGGCTTTCTGGTAAAACATAAACGCCTTCTTTGGGGGTATCAATCCCAGTAGAGCAAAGCATTGCCTTGTATGGAATGGTATAACGTCCCCCATTGTCCTTGGTATATACATTGACAACCTGTGCCTCTATATTAACACGAAGATACCAAGGCATTGGATTATCTGTAGCAAGCATGGTTTCTGAAATTTCGTCGATTGGATTTTTCTTATTTTCTCGTTTTTCTTCTGGAATAATGCCTTCTTTCTGCAAAGCCATTACTTCAATTTCCTCTAAAATGACATTTCTTGTTGTTGCATAAATGAAGATAGCCAGACATAAGATACTGCCTAATATCACAAGAAAGATGCTTAATATTCGATTACTTTTTTCGTTCATTCTCTCTCCTAAACTTCTTTTCCATCAAATTCTCTTCCTCTGTTCCGCTTCTTTCTTTGGTTATGGAATAGCAAGATTGACACTTTCACTGTCATAGGTGAAGGTTGCTCCAAATACCGCTTGGATATCTTTTTCGTAAAATCCCAAGTTATGTTTTGCATTTGGTCGCCCAATTTCATATTCAACCCCAAAATAGGTAAAATGGTAATCGTCAATCCAACTGGCTCCTGGGATTGCATCAAAAAACTCTTTGCAAAAATGGAATTGGTATCCGTCTTTTCGGTAAGTTGCTGTCATTGGCTTTTCTTCGCCATTGGCATCTTTGGTTCGGATTGGTTTGCCATTAAGATATACTTCTAAAATATCAGCACTGGCATTGGTCGATAAATCTGCGTTAAACCACTCTCCATTTTTTCGTTTGACGCGAATAAAACTGTTACGTGCTGCGTCTTTTGCATCAGCTAATTTCATCCCTCTTGTTTCGTGGATGATTTCTCCATCTGTCGTAATGTAGATGTGAGTTTCATCAATATATCCCTCGATGTTACGAATGAGAACATCCTTCCCTTGATTACGAAGTTGGTATGCCTCTGTTACAGCGCTATCTACTTCCTCAATTTCATTTACTCTACGATAAATTTCATACTTGGTTAATAAGCCATTTTCTTGCTCTTCCTTGATTTCAAACTTTCCTTGTAAAGACTGATCTACGTGTTCAAAAAAGTATTTTATTCGGCTTAATCGATAATCTTCTTGAAAGTTCCTTCCTTGTAAACTAGTATGGAATTGAAAGTCCGGATTTTCCTTTGCCGAAAAAGTATATCTTTTCTCTTTTCCTACCTTTTGAACCGATACGATTGTATACGCATCACTATAGGCTTTTTCAATTTTTTCTCTGGATTTGGAAGCGTTATATAGTATGCTACAATCATAATAATACAACCAAAAATAGCTGCAAACAACGTATGAATTGATTTTGCGTTCATGACATAGAAGTTTCCTACTGACTTTGTTGTATGAACAGTTTTAGCAATATTATCGATAAACTCTTTGTCTTCTGCCGCTTTTTCTTTCATTCCTTTGTGTGGCTTATTGCGATTTAAGAACTCGGCTTGTTTTTGCTCTGCTTGTTCTTGTTTCCAACGATTTAATTCATTCCAATCTTCATGATTTCCCATTGTTTCCCCTTTATTTTATGACAATGTTTACTTTTCGATTTTTATAGTCATATTCAAACGTAGCACCAAACACTTCACGAAATTCTTTTTCAGAATACATATGGTCATTTATATATTTTTGACCATCAAAATAGAAAGTAAGGTGTGGTTCTCCTGTTTGTTGGATGATTGTGCCTGGAATTGCTTCTAGGAATTCCTTGCTTAAGGAGAAGCAATAACTTCCATCTCGATATTTTGCTACATCCTTTATTGCTTTTCCATTGATATAGATGTTCAAGTCTAACTGCATATACTTTTCTAATATTTCTGGTGGAAACTTCTCTAAGTCTGTTAATAGTTTTGGGTTCTCTTCTCCTCTTTGGATATTTTCAACTACACCACTTACATACTGTCTTTTCGCATCTTCTTTTTCATCTTCTAGTGTAAATCTTGGATTATAGAACAAAGTTAAGTAAACGCTACTTGTACTTCTCGCATATACTCTCGTATCTGCTCCAAATTCGCTTTCTTGCATATCTTTTTTGAGAACTTCTCTTAGTTTGTACACATTATCTGTCGCTTCCTCTACTTCTTCCATTCCATCGAAAATGTAGGCAAGTTTATATTTTTTTATTATTCCATTTTCTACTTCTTCTTCAACAATAAACTTATCTTTCAAAGAAGGCTCTGCTTTTTCATAAAAATATTTCATTCTTCTTTGTGCTGCGTCATTTGTTATGTTTTTTCTTCTGGTTATATTTACATAGAATTGTAAATCTGGATATTTTTTAGATTGATAGGTGTATAACTTAGATTTGTCTTCTGTTTCTACAACAGATACTCTCTTAAATTCTTTGCCATATCGGTCTTTTACCAATCTGTCGGAGTCTGGTACTGTCGTAACATTCCAAAAAATCATAAAAATACAAGCAAAGACAACAAAAATACTCAACTTAATTTCGTCTTTGTATTTCAGTAAAACTTCTCGCACATCTTCACTCAAATGAAATAATTTTGCCAGTTTAGTTATCATGTCTGGCTTGCCTTCTGCCTTTTGCTGTTCTCTCAAGCCTTGGCTTGGATATCTTCTACGGTCTAGATCTTCTTTTTGTCTTTGGTCTTGCTGTTCTTGCCACTGATTTAGTTCTTTCCAATCATCTTCTTTCCCCATTTATTTTCCTTATCCTTTCTCTATTTTCGATTGATTAGGACGACTTCTCTTTTTTCTACTTCCATTAGCGAAAAATCTTGTTTTGATCCTCCCATAAGGCGTTGTGGTTTTACCAAACGATTATGTGTAAAGGTTTGATTAAGCACAACTGCTACTTGTCCATCTTTGCAATAATAGTCCTCTTCTAAGTAGTATGGGTCGAAAATGTATACAAAATTATCATCTATCTTGGTAATGAGTACATAATGTTCTACTTCTTGATAACATCTTGCTAAAATACAACCTCCGTGCTTCTGTACATGCTCGCATTTTTTCTAGTGTTACCTCTTCTTTTTCTAACACTTGGCAAGAAATATTAAAGTTGTTATTTCCTGCATATCTCGCTATCCAATAGGATAATTTTTCGATGGCTTTTGGCGAAGTTCCGCCTTCTCCTACTATCCCACTTTCCCCTTCTGCATCTAAGGTGTATCTGTGGATGGCTTTTAGCAAGGCAACTGGAATTTCTTCTCTTTCAAATAGATAGACAAGTGCATTGATTAGCGAAGTAGTTCCACAGTCATATTCTGTAATTTGAAATCTTAATGGTATTTTCATTTGTTTTCTCCTTTTTTCACAATATACGTTAACCAGTTTTTCTGACGATCTGGCTCGCTTGTGTGCATGGTATAGGTAATTTCAAAGCCCTCTTCTTCTAGCAATTCTTTCAATTCTGGTTCCGTAAATTTCTTGCGAAATCTGACAATATTTCCTTCATAATCTTGTTTTTCATAAAATCCTTCTTCGGACTTTTCGTGGATGGTTGTATAAATTAAAGTTTTTCCATCCTCTTTTAACCATGTTCGGATTAACTGTAACAATTTTCGAGCGTCTTCTTTCGGAAAATTATGGATAACTGCTCCCATAAAAATCGCATCAAAAAGATTGCTTTCCAGTTTTGCTTCTAATACATTGACTTGTGCAAAAGTGGTACGTGGTGACCTTTGTTTGGCATATTCAATCATTTTGCTTGAAAGTTCAATCGCACAAGTCCTACAATTTAATTCCTCAAAAATGGCTAACATACGCCCAGTTCCTGGCCCAATTTCTAAGACAAGATTTCTCGTATCTTTTTTGAGTAAGTTTTCGGTTAAGATTTTCTTCCATTGCTCATCGGTTAAATCATATTTTCCAACCTCTTCATGCCTCTTTGCGTGTTGGTCTGCAAATTTATCATAGGCTTTACGATTTACGGTAATATATTCTGGTTCCATTTTTCTCTCCTCTTGTGGTTATTCTATCATATTTCGGTATCTTTCGGAAAGAGATTTTGCATATTTTTACAAAAAAGAAAGACTAGGAATTGTCCTAATCTTTCTCGTTTTTATCTTTCTTCTTCAAAATCCAAGTCAACCGCATTTTGGATTGCTTGCTCTTCTTGAACTTCTTGGTCTTTGTTTTGTTCAAAACTTTCTTCTGTTAGCCAGCCTAAAACAGTGGTTGTTCCATCTGCATTTCTACATACAATATGATATGAGAATTTAGCATTTGGATATTGTTGCTTTAATTCATATAGACTAATATTGGGGTCTTTTATGGTTATGTATTGTGTGTCTGTCATGACATCAATCATGTTAATTTCTTTTACACCTTCTACATAGTTTTCAAAACGTCCAAAGTTTCCTTGCCCTTCTGGTGATGCAAAGAATTTGCCAGAACTAATATTCATAGCAGTTCCTACTCGGATGGAAGATAGGTATTCTACTTTCTCGTCTTTTTCTCCCTCTTCTACTTGTTGAACATTTTGCTCTCCAGTTTGTCCTTTTCCCTCGTTTTGTTCAACTTCTTCTGGTGCTTTAACTTCTGGCGTTTGACTAACAACCGGTGTCTGCGTTGGTGTTGGCGTTTCGTCTAAAATAATATTTCCTTGTTGGATGTTTCCTAACTGTTCTGGTTTTACGGTTTCAGTAGCAGTTGGTCTAGTTGGAGTTTGCTCATTTCTTAAATCTTGTGCATTTCCATTAAAAAGTAAGGTATATCCGCCTAAGGCTAATGCTCCTGCTAATGCGAAAGCAGTTGCTGCTCCTGCGATTGCTTTTTGTTTTTTGGTTAATTGCGGAACATGAACTTTATTGCGAATAGCGTCTGCTTTGTCTTTTAACTTTCTTGTAAATCTTGTTACAAGACCTTCTTTTTGGGCTTTTGAACCATTTTTTGCTAATACAACTGTTTTGGCAACTGGCTTTTTCTTCTTGGTAGTTGTTGTTTGTTGTACTGGTGGTTTTTTTGGTTCTTTTTTTGCTTGTCCTACTGCTGCTTCTCTTCTTGCTTTTTTCTCTGCTTTGGCTTGTATCATACCAGTATATCTATTTTGTAATCTTCCTGCCTCGCGTTGCTCATTGATGGCTTGTTGTTTTGCTTTACATCTTTTAACGGTTCTTTTTGGTTTTGGCTGTGCTTTTTTAGCTGCCTTTGCTCTTTTTGCTTCCTCTATTCTTCGTGCTTCTGCTTCTTTTGCTTCCTTGGCTAATCTTGCTTTTTCGTCTTCCTCTTGCATTTTCTTTAGCGCATCCTCATCTGGCATTGGTGGCAAGTCGTCTTCTTCTAATTCGAGGACTATTCTCTTTGGCTCAGCTTGTACTGGTGGTACAACTACTTCTGGTTGTAGTGCTGGC
>CANSOY010000070.1 GCA_947648765.1 uncultured Clostridium sp. | reverse complement strand
CTACACCAATTTGGTGGAATTCTCTTTGGCGTCCTTTTTGCACATTTTCATAACGGTAAATGCTCATCGCGTACCATAATTTAATGGGAGATGGCAGGCTTGCCATACCATTTTCAATATACGCACGAACAGCACCTGCTGTTCCTTCTGGGCGGAGTGTGATACTTCTTCCGCCTTTGTCCTCAAAGGTATACATTTCTTTTTGTACAACATCCGTTGTTTCTCCTACACCTCGCAAAAAAAGTTCGGTGTTTTCAAAAACAGGAACTCGGATTTCTTGTAATCCACTGTTTTCAAAGATATCTTTTGCTAGTTTCTCAATATATTGCCATTTATATGACTCCGATGGCAATATATCTTTCGTCCCTTTTGGTTTTTGTATCATAGTATTTCCTCCTATCTAAAAATCACAATTATTCGGGGTACGTGGGAATGGTAGTACATCACGGATATTTTGCATTCCAGTTAAGTACATCATCATACGCTCAAAGCCAAGTCCAAATCCACTATGTACACAACTTCCATAACGACGTAAATCCATATACCAGCCATAATCTTCTTCGCGCAAACCTAGTTCTTCTAAACGTTTATGAAGTTTGTCGAAATCGTCTTCTCTTTGGCTTCCTCCAATAATTTCTCCAATTCCTGGAACTAACAAATCGCAGGCTGCAACCGTTTTTCCATCTGGATTTTCTTTCATATAAAATGCTTTTATTTCCTTTGGATAATCTGTAATAAACACTGGTCTTCCAAAGATTTTCTCACTCAAATATCTTTCGTGCTCGGTTTGAATGTCTGTTCCCCAATGGACTGGAAATTCAAATTGGTCATTTACTTTTTCAAGTTCCTTGATGGCTTCAGTATAACTCATACGTCCAAAGTCTGAATGGAGCACATTATCTAATCTGGCAAGCAAGGTATTGTCGACAAATTGGTTAAAGAATTCCATTTCTTCTGGTGCTTTTTCTAAGACATACGAAATAATATATTTCATCATTTCTTCAGCTAAATCCATATCATCTTGTAAATCTGCAAAACAGATTTCTGGCTCAATCATCCAAAATTCTGCTGCATGTTTGACCGTGTTGGAATTTTCTGCACGGAAGGTTGGTCCAAAGGTATATACGTTGCGGAAAGCATGCGCAAAAGTTTCTACATTTAATTGTCCGCTAACGGTTAAGTGAGTAGATTTTCCGAAAAAGTCTTGACTAAAATCTACTTTTCCATCTTCTCCTTTAATTGGATTGTCCATATCCATGGAAGTTACTTGAAACATCTCACCTGCTCCCTCGCAGTCGCTTCCGGTTAGGATTGGTGTATGTACATATACAAAGCCTTTTTCTTGAAAGAATTGATGGATGGCAAACGATAAAATGCTACGTACACGGAATACGGCATTGAAAGTATTGGTACGTGGGCGTAAATGGCTGATGGTTCGCAAGTATTCAAAAGAATGGCGTTTCTTTTGAAGTGGATAATCTAAATCTGCCTGATTTACAATCTCAATTTCAGTTGCTTTAATTTCAAATGGTTGTTTTGCATTTTCGGTTTTGACTACATTTCCAGTTACAATGATAGAAGAACTAATGCTTAATTTGCGTACTTCTTCAAAATTAGCAAGTTCAGTATCAAAAACGATTTGTACATTTTTGAAGAAACTTCCGTCATTTAGTTCAATAAATCCAAAGTTTTTAGAGTCGCGAACAGTTTTCGTCCAGCCAGAAACACAGACTTCCTTTCCTTCATATTCTTTTGTGTTACGATATAACTCTTTGATTAAGGTATTTTTCATACACTTTCCCTTCCTTTCTAATCATCACTTGGTCTTAGGTTAAAATATAATGGTTGTTCTTCTCTTACCATGGTACTTCTACCATGTCCTGGATAGATAATCGTGTCTTCTGGTAAGATTAAAATACGGGTGGTAATGCTATCCATCTCGGCTTGGAAGTCGCTCGTTGGTAAGTCGGTTCTCCCCCAAGCACCTTTGAAAATGGTATCACCAGAAAATAGCAAATGCTCTTCTGCACAATAGAGTGAACTTCCTCCCTTGGTATGACCTGGTGTGTGGATAACACGAAACTCTAAATCGCCTAAATGGATGAGATCATTATCTTGCACGCGAGAGTCCGCTTCGAGTGCCATTTCATCCATTCCAATATAGCCTACTAGGTTAATGTCTGGATTATATAAGCCTTCGGCATCTTCTCGATGGATTAAGATTTTGCCACCTCTTTTTTCTTTGAGTTCTGGTGCTGCTCCAATATGGTCTCCATGGCAATGGGTTAAATAAATATATTTGAGATTTCCACCTAAGATTTCTAACATTTCTAAAATAGCATTGCAATCGCCACCCGGGTCAATGACCATCGTTTCTTTTGTTTTTTCGTCCATTACGATATAGCAATTCGTTTGTTCTTGTAAATGGGTTGTTACTTTAATTCTTTTTAGTATCACTTGTCTTTCATCCCTTTCTTTTGTGCTCTATTTCTTTCTCTTTACTTCGTAGACGCTATCTACTTTACGAATGGCTTTAATCACATTGTTCAAAGCCTCTACATTTTCGATTTCAATGGTAACTTCGGTAATACAGATTTTTTCTTTATTGGCTCTTGCTTGTACCGCCATAATCTTACTTTTGGTTGCATTGATAGTGCTAATAATATCGCCTAATAATCCGTTTCGGTCATTGGCAAACACTTCGATTTCTACTTGGTAGGCTGCTACTTTCTCGTCTGCCCAGTACACATCAATCATTCTGGCTTCTTCGGATACTAAATCTGTTACATTTTTGCAATCTTTGCGATGGACGGATACGCCTCTTCCTCTGGTAATATATCCCACAATTTCGTCCCCTGGTACAGGATTACAACAACGAGATAATTTGACTAGGCAGTTATCGATCCCCTCTACGACAACACCTGCGTGAGAAGCACGTGGTTTTTCTTCCATTTTCCCACTGCTTAGTTCTTCAATGGTTTTTTCGACATTTTCCTCTTTATGTTCTTTACGATATTCTTCTAGAATTCTGGCAATAATTTTGGATGCCGTCATAGCTCCAAACCCCACGCTTGCATACATATCTTCGACTGAATTGTATTTGTAGCGGTCTAAGGCTACTTGGACAAATTCGTTTTTGAAAATTTGGTCATAGTTCATACCAACACGCTTAATTTCTTTTTCGATGAAGTCTTTTCCTTTTTCAATGTTGGCTTCTCTCTCGTTCTTTTTGTACCATTGTTGAATTTTCGTTTTCGCAGATGAACTTTTGACAAATTTGAGCCAATCCCTACTTGGTCCTTTCGCTTGATCCGATGTTACAATTTCCACAATATCTCCACTTTTTAACTTGGTTACAATCGGCATCATTTTGCTGTTAATTTTACAACCAGTCATATGATGACCAATTTCTGCATGGATGTTATACGCAAAATCGATTGGAGTTGCACCTCTTGGTAGTACCTTGATTTCGCCTTTTGGCGTAAATACATATACCTCGTCTTCAAACAACTCGGTTTTTAAGGTATTCAAAAACTCTTGTGGGTCTTGCATTTCCTTTTGCCACTCTAAGGTTTCACGAAGCCATGCTAATTTGTCTTCCGTTACGGTTACATTGCTTTTCTTATTCTTATTTGCTTCTTTGTATGCCCAATGAGCTGCAATACCGAACTCAGCAATACGATGCATGTCCCATGTACGAATTTGGACTTCAAACGGAGTTCCTTTTGGCCCAATTAGCGTGGTATGCAAAGATTGATACATATTTGGTTTTGGCACAGAAATATAGTCTTTGAAACGTCCTGGCATGGGATTATATAGGTCGTGAACTACGCCAAGTGCGGCGTAACAGTCTTTGACAGAATTGACAATAATGCGGAGTGCGAATAGGTCATAAATTTGGTCGAGTGTTTTATTATCTCGCTTCATTTTACGATAGATACTGTATAAATGTTTCGCACGCCCTGTAATTTCTGCTTCAATTCGTTGTTGTTTCAAATGGATGCGAATTTCATCCATGATCATATTAATAAACTCTAGACGTTCTTCACGTTTTTTATCAATGCCTTCTACAATCTCACGAAAGTCCTCTGGATACAAGTATTTGAAAGATAAATCCTCAAGTTCCCATTTCAAAGAATACATACCCAAACGATTGGCAAGCGGTGCATATAAATCCATGGTTTCTCTGGCATTGGCAATCTGGCGGTCGCGGGTCAAATATTTTAGCGTACGCATATTATGCAAGCGGTCTGCTAGTTTGATGAGGATAACACGGATATCTTTTCCCATAGCTAAAAACATTTTACGATAGTTTTCGACCTGTTGTTCTTCTTTGCTGGTGTAATTTAATTTACCCAATTTGGTAACACCATCTACCATATCGTAGATTTCTTGCGAAAATTCGGCTACAATATCTTTTTGAGTAACGTCTGTATCTTCCAGTACATCATGTAAAAGTGCTGCGCAAATGGTGGACTCGTCCAGTTCTAGCCCTGCTAGAATATATGCCACTTGAACAGGATGGATAATGTATGGCTCTCCTGACATTCTGGTTTGGCTTCCATGTTTTGCTTTGGCAAATTCGTAGGCTTTTAGCACCATTTTGGTGTCTGCTCTACGGTTATGCTTTTTCATTTCAGCTACAATATCTTGGATTGTTACTGTTTTGATTTCTTCCATCCTGCTTCCTTCTTTCTTAATATGATTTACGAATTTCTCTTAGATTGATTTGGATTTGTTCCATTCCATTGAAACGGTTTACCTCTAAGGTTCCGACAATATCTACATAATCTTCAATGGTATATTCGTCTGCTAAATTTCCTAAATTAAAACCGATTGCATCCACGATAACTTGGTCTTCTTTGACTGCCAATTTCAAATGCTTTCCTTCGGATAAGGTACGGATGGAATAGATTTTGACATGTTTGAATAGGAAAACTGGCATTTTATTAGCTTCCCCAAATGGTTCTAATAGTTCAATTTGTTTGACGGTTTCTAAATCGATTTGCTTCAAATTGACTTCTTCATCAATTCTCACAATCGGTATTATATCACGAATATCGCTATTCTGTAAAAAGTTTTCAAATTCTGTCTTAAAATCTTCAAATTCAGATTTACGAACGGCTACTCCAACTGCCATAGAATGACCACCAAACCTAGTCAAGTGCTGGCTACATTCCGTTAGAGCATGGTGCAAGTCAAAGCCTGGAATACTGCGTCCTGAACCTTTTCCTTCTTCACCTTCAAAGCAAATAAGGACACTTGGTTTGAAATATAGGTCGGTTACTTTAGAAGATACAATCCCTATCACGCCATGGTGCCAGTTTTCGCTTCCTAGGATAATACCTGCTTTGTCCTTTTCCGATGCTTCTATCATATTGACTGCTTCTTCAAAGATTTTCTTTTCCATGACTTGACGTTCTGCATTGTATGCGTTTAATCGCTCGGTAATGGCTTTTGCTTCTTCGGCAGAGTCGGTTAAGAATAGGTTTAGTGCTTCTTTTTCGTGCCCCATTCTACCACAGGCGTTAATACGTGGTGCTACTCCAAAAGATACACTGGTTGAGTCGATTTTTTTGTAGCCAATGGAACTTAAGAGCGAATATAGCCCAATGTTTTTGGTTTGGGCAACTAGGAGTAGTCCTAGTTTGGCTATCACGCGGTTTTCGTCCACTAATGGCACAATGTCTGAAATGGTACCCACGCAGACAATGTCTAAATATTTCAAGTATTCTTTGGCGTCTAACCCTAGTTTGATACTAATGGCTTGAATAAGTTTGAAACATACCCCAACGCCTGCTAATTGGTTAAAGGGATATTGGTTATCTTTTCTTTTTGCGTCTACGACTGCGATTGCTTCTGGCAATACCTCAGTTGGTTCATGGTGGTCTGTTACCACAACATCAATTCCAAGGCTCATGGCATAGGCAACTTCTTCAATACCAGAAATTCCACAGTCCACGGTTATCATAAGGTTGTAATCGCGAAGGGTGTCAATGGCGTCCTTGTTCAAGCCATAGCCTTCGTCTAAACGATTGGGGATGTACCAATCCACTGTTATGCCACGGTCTGCGAAAAACTTTTTCAAAACGGTAATACTGGTAATCCCATCAACATCATAATCTCCATAGATAACGATTTTCTCTTTTTGATCCATTGCACGCAAAATACGGTCAACGGCTTTTTCCATATCTGGCATTAAAAATGGGTCATGGAAATCGTTACGAGTTGGGTGTAAAAATTTTTCTATCTGTGAAGCCTCTACTCCTCGATTGATTAGGATTTCGGCAAGTAGTTCACTAATTTGATGTTCTTGTGCAATTTGTTTTGCTAATGTTTCGTTCTTTGGATAACACTCCCACTTTTTGTTCATTTCTTCCTCCAATTTCTACTTTCCCTATTTTACCGCATTTTCTCCTACAAGGAAAGAGGAAATGCACAAAAACAGCAAAAAAAGGAAAAAAGAAGAAAGGACCTCGCTTAGCGAAGTCCTAAAAATCTATTCTACTAATGTTATTCTTGCATATCCATTGCCACTATGTCCCGTTTCTGTTCCTCCACCTGGTGCTGGGAAGGATTTATCTCCTGCAACGGTTTGGGCATTGGATAAGAAGTATTCTGAACCTAAAAGGTAACCACTTGGCTTATATGATGAGGCGGTTAAGACATAGCCCGAGCCGCCTGCCGCCGGAGTATCTGGCGTCGACCCACCTCCTCCAAACCATCCTCCTCCGCCACCAGCGCCATATTGAGGAGAAGATGTACCTCCAACCCCGAAACTTCCAGCCCCCGCGCCACCATACTCATAACCGCCTACGCCCCCGCCAGTCTGAGTTCCACCGCCACCGTAACGGCCGTTTCCTGCACCTCCCCCTACTTCGCCACCACCGAAGAAGCCCACTTTCGGACCAGAATCAGAACCACCACCTCCTCCTCCGCCAACAATGACCCTATGATACAAGGAAGTTCCACCAATTCTTACGTCCGTTCCTCCTCCTCCCGACCCCGAAGTCCTACCAGACGTAGCCGTAACCGCACCTCCACCATTCCAACCACCATCACAATTAGCACGTCCTGTATTTCCCTTTCCTCCCACCAAGACAGAAACATTATTATTTGTATTAAGAGATATTGTCCCCGTAGCATACCCACCGTTTTCCTCCCGTACCAACACCAGTACCTCCCTGTGCTCCCCAAACTTCTAGTTTATATTTTCCTGGTTGTAATGTTATGGATTGTGCACTTCCTGTATATGCAAAATCTTTTGTTGTATTATGTGCTAATTTTACGGTTTTCTCACTTGTATTTCCTGCTTTATCTTTTGTTATTACCTTCATATTATGATAATGTAATTCGTAAGTTCCTGTGTATTGATATGTACTTCCTGTTTGTTTTGTCTTACTTGTTCCATCTAGATAATATTGATATCCTCCTCCTGTTGCTTGTCCACTTGCTCCAAAATCTGTATTGTCTACTCTTACACTTATTGTTGATGCTGTACTTGCTGTCTTTACGATTGCTGATATTGTTGGTGCTACGGTATCTCGTACATTTGTTGTTGTTCTTGTTGCTGTTGGTCGTCCAGATTTATCACTTACTACTGCCTCTACTGTCCATGTTCCATCTGCTGTTATTTCAAAACTTGTACTATTATTAAACGTGATTTCTCCTGTATCTACATTTCCGGCACTTACATTTCTATCTCCTACTTTTCCACTTGTCGTTGCTGTTCCTGTTACTTTATA
>CANSOY010000069.1 GCA_947648765.1 uncultured Clostridium sp. | reverse complement strand
ATTTATTGGTACTGTGCAGATTTTCATAAAAGTGGCAAAAAGAATTGTATTCCTGCATGCTTTAAGGAACAGGACTTATATGATATTTTGCTTTCGGTATTTAAAGGCTACGAAACATACAAAGAAGAGATTTGTGAGGAACTGCTTTCTTTTTATAAAGAAATTTCCAAAGAAGAGGAAAACATAGAACAAGAATCAAAATTACAGAATGAATTAGAGGTGCTTGCAAAGAAAAAAGATAAACTATTGGATTTGGCATTAGATGGACTTTTAAGCAAGGAAGATTTAAACAATAAAAACATATCCATTGAAACAGAAATTAGCAAAATACAAGCAAAATTAAAAGAATTAGAGGGTAAAAAGAAAAAGCCAGAAGAGGAAGAAAAAGAGCAGAATAAGAAATTAAAAGAAAGCATTTTAAAAGAATTAACGATAAGCAAGGATAACTTAGAGAATTACATAGAAGAATTATTAGACAAAATCATAGTAGTAGAAAAAGCAAAGACAATTAATGAGGCACAGATAAAAGAGAATAATACTCAAAAGAGTGAAAAGCAAAAACAAAAAGCTCAATTAGATAAAAAAGAAACAAAACAAAATGAGTGCGAAATCGAACTAAAAATTATTCTTGCAGGCAATAAAATCATTACATATGGTAGTGCTAGTAAACTCAGGCAAATCAGTCAGTTAGGGCGTTTAAGAGGGACTGATTATAAAAAAGTCCCACTTTGTCACTCCCATGCACATCGTAAGGGACTGCTTTCCGGGAACTTCCCGCACGACAGAAAAGTTTATCTAAATTAAAAGCAATACGAGGCAAAAAGCCGCAATCTTCTAATAAAGTAAACAGCGGAAAGAAAATTGCCATTGGTGGTAGCATAACCGCTACAATCCAAGTAACGGTTCCATAAATCCCATCCATCAAAAGAGAAAAGAGCCAATCTGGACAATGGATAGCAGTAAGCCCGGCAGAGAGAAAGTTCCTCAAATGCTCAAAGAGTACACTGAGCAAATGCGAGGGATAATTTGCTCCAACAATGGTAAGCCAAAAGATAAGCCCTAAGAAAAGGAGCATAATGGGAATACCAAATTGTTTCGAGGTTAAAATGCGGTCCACTTTTCGTTCCAAAGAAGGGCTTTCCTTTCCTTGTGAAAGCACCTCTTGGCAGACTTTCTCACTTTGTGCAACAATACTTTCCGAAATGAAATCTTTGAGATTACTTCGAGAAAGTCCTTGCTCTTCTAACAAGGAGTCGCACAAGGTAAGATAGGAAGAAAAGCGGTAATCCTCGAAATCTGCACCAGCAAGCAATTCTTCTTGAATACGCTGGGTTAGAAGCACATCACCATCCAGCAATTTCAAAGCAATCCAACGTGTTAAGTAAAAAGAAGAGGGAGCAAGGTGTTCCTGAATGGGTTTTTCTAAGGTATGAATACAACTCTCTAAAAAGGGAGCATAAGAAACTGGGTGAGGATTGCAAGCATTTGTATTTTCGCAAGCAAAAGCGATGGCTTCTAATAAATGCGTGATGGTCTTTTTCTTACGAGCAATTGTACCAACAACAGGTACACCCAACAAAACAGATAAGCGGTCTAAATCAATCGAAATGCCCTTCTTCTTTGCTTCATCTAATAAATTTACACATACAATTAAATTTTGTGTAATTTCCATAGTCTGGTAAACCAAGTTCAAACTACGTTCTAAGCAAGTAGCGTCAACAATCACTACCGTAACATCTGGCCTAGAAAAACAGATATAATCTCGCGCAATTTCCTCTTCCTCTGAATGAGATAAAAGAGAATACGTGCCAGGAATGTCCACAAAACGCAACTTTTTTTCATGGTAGGTTGCGTAACCGAATCGCATTGGCAACCGTTTTGCCAGGCCAGTTTCCAGTATGTTGATGCATTCCGGTTATTTGGTTAAAAAGCGTGGATTTTCCCACATTGGGATTTCCCGCAATCGCAATGGTATAGTCATAAGACTGGTCAGCCTTTTTCTTGGTAGACAAAAAAGCAGAAGAAAATTTTGTCATAGTAATCACCTCTAGCGTTAGAAATGTATTTTGTGTATACTATTCAAACTTTGTAAATGCGTGCCTATTACTGAAGGTAAATTTTCGTTGCATCAATGGAACGAAGAGCAATGGTTGTGCCACGAATGGAATAAGCAGTCGGGTCGCCAAACACTCCGGTATAAAGCGGGGTAATGGCACTTCCTGGAACAAACCCAAGGTCGAAAAGACGTCTACGAAGAGTAGGATTGGCTTGCACATCTTCAATTTTAGCCGTTGTACCGAAAGAAAGTGTATCTAAAGTTTTCATCATCTGTACCTCCTTCCTATACGATATGGAAAAGTAGGTGTTTTGGTGAACTTCCGTCAAAATATCTTGAAAAAAAGAAAAATATCCGATAGAATAAATAAGAAAAAACAAAAAAGGAGAAAAGCCATGGAAAAAGTAAGAGGATTTGAAGTAGCAAAAGGATTCGAAGATAAAAACATTCATCTTCCAGTTCGCAAAACAAAATTATCTGCTGGATATGATGTAGAAGCAGCAGAAGATACCATCATTCCACCGTTCAAACCAGGAATGAAACCGACTCTAATTAAAACAGGACTAAAAGCATACTGCCCAGAAGATGAGTTCTATATGCTTGTCAATCGTAGTTCTAACCCATTCAAAAAAGGATTAGTGCTTGCAAACAGCGTTGGCATTATTGATAGCGACTATTATGGAAACCCAGACAATGACGGGCATTTTATGTATGCTTACTACAATTTCTTTGAAGAAGAATTAGTGGTAAAGAAAGGCGATGTCATTGGACAAGTTATTTTCCAAAAATATCTAACCGTAGATAATGACAATGCAGAAGGAGAAAGAGTTGGTGGATTTGGTTCCACAAACCGCTAGAAAAAACGACAAAAAAATTTTTATGTAAAATGGTAAAAGTTTTGACTTTTGCCATTTTTTATAGTATAATAGAAACGTAGTTAGAAAGAGAATCAAACCCTTTATGACTTCAAAATTTTTTACAATAGAAAGGAGATCTCGCATGTTTAGTGTAGGTGATAAAATTGTATATCCAATGCATGGCGCAGGGACAATTGATGCAATCGAAGAGAAAGATATACTAGGGGAAAAACAATCATATTACATAATTAAGATGCCAGGTGAAGTAAAGGTAATGGTTCCAACCAATAAAGCCGAACAAATCGGAGTCCGAAATGTAATTGGAAAAGAAGAAGCTATCAAAGTTTTTGAAATCCTTGAGGAAAACGAAACCGAAATGTCGGCAAACTGGAATAAAAGATACCGTGATAACATGGACAAAATGAAGAGTGGAAGCATTTATGAAGTAGCAGATGTTGTTCGCAACTTGAGTTTCAAGCAAAAAGAAAAAGGACTTTCAACCGGAGAAAAGAAAATGCTATCCAATGCCAAACAAATTTTAGTAAGCGAACTTGTTCTAGCAGAACACGCTTCCGAAAATGAAGTAGAGGATTTAATCGCAAACAAGATTAACCTATCCTTCAAAGAATACAAGGTACAAGACGATTTAGATACAGGACTTGACTTAAATACGAATATCGTCAATAAATTTATTCCATTTGAAGCAACGGGAACATCCGAAGATTAAGAAAAAAGTAGACGACGAAAAGGTCGTCTATTTTTACGGTATGAATGCAAATTTTGTCTTTTGGTGAAACCCACAAGAAGGATTTTAAGATTTTATGTAGAATATTATAGTAGATAAAAGAAAGGTAGCCAAAATGGTACGATATAGTGATGAGTTAATTGAAGAGATCCGCTCTCGCAATGATATAGTAGACATTGTTTCGCAATATGTCGTGTTAAAAAGAAGTGGGCGAAACTTTATGGGACTTTGTCCGTTCCATCATGAGAAATCACCCTCTTTTTGTGTTTCGCCAGACAAGCAAATTTTTCATTGCTTCGGTTGTGGCGTAGGCGGAAACTCCATTCACTTTACCATGAAAATGGAAAATTTAGACTTCAAAGATGCACTTGAAGTGTTAGCCAATCGTGCTGGAATTGAACTACCAAAAACAGGTAGCGAATATGATGACAAAAAGGCAAAGCTTCGCGCAAGAGTATTTGAAATTAACGAAATGGCAGCCAATTTCTACCATGAAAATCTATATTTACCAACTTCAAAAATTGCACAAGAATATATCAAAAAAAGAAGAATGGACAACAAGACCCTGAAAAAGTTTATGATTGGCTATTCTGGTAACTTTAATGAGTTATATCAAACCTTAAATAAAGCAGGATTTACCGAAGAAGAAATCCTGGCATCCAGTTTAGTCAACAAGACAGACGATGGAAAATTTATCGACCGTTTTCGCAAAAGGCTCATGTTTCCCATCCAAGATATTCGTGGCAAATTCATTGCTTTTGGTGGAAGAGTACTAGACGATAGCAAACCGAAATATGTGAATTCCCCAGAAAACATTGTATACAGCAAAGGAAGAAACTTGTTCGCACTCAATGTGGCAAAAAGGACGACTTCTAAGAAACTGCTGATTGTCGAAGGGTATATGGACGCCATCTCGCTTCATCAAAGAGGGATTGATTATGCTGTTGCCTCATTGGGAACAGCCCTTACCGAAGCACAAGGAAGATTACTTCGTAGAACTTCGGAAAAGGTAATTATTGGCTATGACGCAGATGGAGCAGGACAAGCAGCAACTTTACGTGGACTTGAAATCTTGCAAAACCTTGGTTGTGATATCCGCATTTTGCAAATTACGGGAGCAAAAGACCCAGACGAATATATTGTGAAATATGGACCGGAACGCTTTGAAAAATGCGTCGAAGAAGCCATTTCTTTTGTGGAATTTCGTGTGAAATTGTTGAAACAAGAACTGAATTTAGACCAGACCAATGATAAAATTAAATTCTTGAAAGAAACATCCAAGATTTTAGCAAGAGTGGAAAACGATATTGAAAAAGATATCTATATTGACCAAATCGCAAACACGTATCAAGTATCTCGCGATGCTTTGTATGCGGAAATCCAAAAACTCAAAAATCCAAAAAACAACCCAGTCAAAAAGGTGTTAGATAAGCCAGAAGAAAAACAAAAAGCAGAGAAAAAACAGGAATATGACCCCAAAATTCTAAAGCGTGAAAGTCTGCTTATCTATCTATTACTCAATTACCCGGAAGAAAGTTATGCGAGGTTAAAAAATGGAATTCGTTTGGAACAATTAAAAATTGAAAGAACGAAAAAAATCCTCGAAAAATTGTATGAAGAAATCGAGAAGGGAAATAGTAATACTAACCATATTATTGACTGTTTTGAGGAAGAAGACATCATCCAGTATTTAAGTTGGGTTATGGCTTACGATTTTGAAATTGGAGAGGTACAAAAAGGTATCGAAGATATCTTAAATACTTATCAAAGAGAAGCTTTACTAGACGAGAAAAACGATATTCTGAAAATGCTAGAACATCCAGAAGGGCTTGTTAAAGAACAGACACAAGAATTGGAAAAGAGGCTGAAGGAACTTATTGGTCTTTTGGCGAAAATGAAGTAGGAGGTATATATGAAAAAGGAAGTAGAAGCAGAAACCGAAGAGAAGAAAAAAACGAAGCAAAAAGAAGCGGTAAAGAAAACTGAAAAAGATAAAGAAGAAACCAAGAAAAAGGAAACAAAAGCCCCAAAAACTACTTCAGAAGGAAAAAGCGAGAAAAAAGAAAAGTCGGAAAAGAAAGTAGAAAAGAAACCGGCGAAAGAAGAGAAAATAGAGAAGAAAGAGAAGGCTGAGAAAAAGTCAGTAAAAGAGGAAAAAATAGAAAAAGCCAAGAAGAAAATAGAACAAGAAGAGAAAGAAGAAAAAGCACCTGTTCCAGAAGAGAAAAAAGAAGAACCAGAAAAGAAAGCAGACGACAGCAAGGAAAAAGAAAAGGTAATGGAGATTATTCAAAAAGCGAAGAAATCTGGAAAAATTACCTATGGCGAATTGGCAAGCGAATTAGACGAAGCAAACCCAGAACAGATTGACAAAGTATTCGACGCTTTTGAAAGCCTTGGCGTAGACATACTAAAAGATGATGACGAAGAGCCAAACTTTGAAGATTTAGAAGATGTTGAGGAAATCAAACTCGAAGAAATCGATGTCATGAACATTGATGGTGTTAGTACAGATGACCCAGTTCGTATGTATCTTCGTGAAATTGGTCGAATCCCACTTTTAACCTATGAAGAGGAATTAGAACTTGCACAAAAAATTCTAGAAGGGGACGAAGAAGCAAAGCAAAAACTAGCAGAGTCCAACCTAAGATTAGTGGTTAGTATCGCGAAAAAATATGTAGGAAGAGGAATGCTTTTCCTAGATATTATCCAAGAAGGAAATATGGGACTGATTAAAGCAGTGGATAAATTTGATTACACCAAAGGTTTCAAATTCAGCACGTATGCAACTTGGTGGATCCGTCAAGCCATTACCAGAGCAATTGCTGACCAAGCAAGAACCATCCGTATCCCAGTTCATATGGTAGAAACCATCAATAAACTCATACGCACCTCAAGACATCTATTACAACAACTAGGACGTGAGCCGACGCCAGACGAAATTGCAAAAGAAATGGAATTACCAGTGGAAAAAGTAATGGAAATCCAAAAAATTGCGCAAGACCCTGTATCTCTTGAAACACCAATCGGAGAGGAAGACGATAGCCATTTGGGAGATTTCATTCCGGATGATGACAGCCCAGCACCACAAGACTCCGCGGCCTATACCTTACTCAAAGAGCAATTAGAAGAGGTTATGAATACCTTAACACCAAGAGAAGCAAAAGTGCTAAAACTAAGATTTGGTCTTGAAGATGGAAAGGCAAGAACTTTAGAAGAAGTGGGAAAAGAATTCCAAGTAACGAGAGAGCGAATTCGCCAAATTGAAGCAAAAGCACTTCGTAAATTACGCCATCCAAGTAGAAGTAAAAAATTAAGAGATTATATGAACTAAACAGGAGGAGTTATGGCAGGATTTAGTATTGTTATGCTCATTATGTCCATTTTTGTTATCGTTATTATCATAAGTGATATTTGCTATGATATGCCAAGCGGTTGACTATGTTTTTGAAAGCATTGCTTTAATGGAGATGAGCAAAGAAAAAGGCTTACCGCTACCAGGAACAGCATGGATACCAATTTATCAAAGATATGTCCTTGGTAAAGTAAGTGGAAATACAGCATTAGGAATTGTGGCATTGGTAGGAGATTGCGTTAGTTTATTAGCAACATTTCTTAGTTTCTTCTGGTATGGAGAAATGCCTGGCAATGTGCTATGGCTTTTTGCGACAAGTGCAAGAATTGTAAGTTTTATTGCCGTGATGGTAGCATCTTACCAGATTTTTACGCAAAGAAAAAAGAAATATGCTGTTTTATATACCGTTTTTAGTATTTTAACATTTGGATTTTTAAGAGCTATCTTCCTTTTTGCAGTACGAAAAGGTGAAAAAAAAGAACCAAAAGCGGTTTAAGAAAGTGAAAAAAGAGGTAGAAGTCAAGCAATTATGCAAGAATGACTGCTACCTCTTGCTTTTTACCATTTTTTGTGGTATACTAGACATAGATGTTGTGTTCAAACAACAAATTTGAAAGAAACTAAGCCACAAGGTTTAGGAGGTAAAAATGGAAAAAACATATGCAAAACAAAATATATTTCATTATATAGCAGAATTCCTTCGTTCAATTGGAGCATCTGCTAAGGCTGTATTTGCTACCGATATCGAGGAGGAAAAAGAAGGACTAGAAGCATTTGATGTTTCTAAATTGAGTGGAGAA
>CANSOY010000068.1 GCA_947648765.1 uncultured Clostridium sp. | reverse complement strand
ATGGTAGAAACAGCATTTGGAACTATTGGAGAAGTAGACCTTGTGGTATTTGTGGTAGAAGCGGACTCCAAAGAAATTGGAAAAGGGGATAGCAAAATTTTGGAAAAAATCCAAGAAGCCAAAAAGAAAACCATTTTGGTTGTCAATAAAATTGACTTGGTTTCCAAAGAAGAACTAGCCAAAGTCCTTGTCTTGTATGCAGATGCTTATTCTTTTACAGCAGTTGTACCAGTGTCCACCACGAAGAAAAAAGGATTGACAGAACTTTTAGAAGAAATTGAGCAAAATTTGAAACCTGGACCAGCCTTTTATGATACCGAAGAATACACAGACCAAACACTTCGCCAATTAGCCGAAGAAATGGTTCGTGAAAAGGCATTAAAACTCTTGCAAGATGAAGTACCACATGGTATTTTAGTAGAAGTACAAAATATGAAAAGTCGAAAGACGAAGGATAAAGAGTTTATCTATGATGTGGACGTTTGTATCTATTGTGAGCGAGAGTCCCATAAAGGCATTATCATTGGCAAAAATGGACAAATGCTCAAACGCATTGGAACCTACGCACGAGAAGACTTAGAAAAAATGATTGGCTGCAAAATCAATCTCAAATTATGGGTCAAAGTAAACAGCGATTGGATGAACAATGAAAGTCTAGTCAAAAAGTTTAAGTTACAATAAAAAAGAAAAATACATTTCGCATAAAACCAGTCAAAAAGAACACAATAAACATAACTTAAGAAAAAGGATGTGTTATTATGTTAAAGAAAATGGCATGGAATGTGTTTCGAAAAACAGGTAGTATTGATGTGTTTTTAGAAATAAAAGCATTAGAACAACTAGAAAAAGAGAAAGAAAATTTAGCACTTGAAGTAGCAGACGAAATTAGTATTTTAGACGATAATAAGGTAGGAAAAGATGGGACTAATCAAGACGAAGGGAATGGTAATTGCAGAAAATAGTATGGGGGATTTTGATAAAATGCTCACCATATTAACGCCGAGTGGAAAAATTGGATGTGCTGCCAAAAATGCAAAAAAGCCCAAAAGCACGCTTATGGCAGCCTCGCAGTTTTTATGCTTTGGCGATTATATGATTTACAAAAGTGCAGGCTCTTATCATATCAATTCAGCAGAAACCATTGAAGTCTTTTACAATCTTCGTATCGACCTAGAAAAATTAGATTATGCTGTGTTTATCAGCAAAATCGTAGGTGATGTAACCGACGAAAACCAAAATACATATCGTATCTTACAATTACTTCTAAATACCATGTATATGATTAGCGAAACGGACAAAAATTTAGACTTGGTGTTAGCCATTTTTGAACTGCGCTTATTGTGTTTGCTTGGCTTTACACCACAAATTAAAACTTGTAGTAATTGTAAAAAAGAGGAGAAAATCACACACTTTAGTTTGAAGGAAAATGGATTTTTATGTGAGGCTTGTAGTAAGCAAGACCCAGCTAGTATCCGAATTTCAGAGGCAACCGCACAAGCCATCCGATACATTGTACTAGCACCAGCCAAAAAGATTTTTTCCTTTGATTTAGTGCCAGAAAGCCAGAAAGAATTGGAACTTGTCTGCAAGTTATATTTGAATGAAAAATTAGAAAAAGAATATCGCCTTGAAAAAATGGGAGATAAAATTATTGTACCAAAAGAAAAAATAACCAAGTCAGAAGAAGAAAAGAAATAAAAGGAGAAAACAAATGCGAATTATTATTGGATTAGGAAATCCAGAACCAGAATATAGCAAAACTAGGCACAATATGGGATTTGATACCATCAATTTAGTTGCACAAAAAAACGGGATTGAATTAACCAGAAGCAAGTGTCAATCCATTTTTGGAACAGGCATGATACAACGGAGAAAGAGTCGTTTTAGTTAAACCACAAACTTTTATGAATTTAAGCGGGGAGTCCATTCGACAATGGCTCGCCTTCTATAAGTTAACACCAGCAGATATCATCCTTGTTTATGACGATATGGATATTGAAAAAGGAACCATTAAAGTACGAAAAACAGGAGGACCAGGTAGCCATAATGGTATGAAATCGGTGGTACACGAACTTGCTTGCACAGATTTTGCACGTATTCGTGTCGGAATTGGAAAAAAAGAAGAACAAGATGGCATCGATTTTGTCATTGGACCACTTTCCGAAGAAGAATATACAAGCCTAAAACCAGGAATTGAAAAGGCAGCAGAAGCAGTAGAAGCCATATTAGAACTTGGGATCGATCATGCAATGAACCAATATAATTAGGAGAAAAGGATGTTAGAAATATTAGTACAGACCAAAACGAAAGAAGAAAAAGAACTAGCCGTTATGGAAGATGGCGTGCTAACCGAAAGATATATTGAAAATGAGAAACAAAAAAGATTAGAAGGAAATATCTATATTGGAAAAGTAGAAAATGTCCTAAAAGGAATACAAGCAGCATTTGTAAACCTAGGAGAAGACAAAAATGCTTACATCCATGTCAAAGATATGATACCAAGCCCAGATAATGTGCATGGTACCAAAGAGGTCAAAATGACGAGCCTAGATATTCGTCAATTTGTCCACGAAGGAGAATACATATTAGTTCAAGTAAAAAGAGATGCAACGAACTTAAAGGGAGCCAGAGTATCTACTCATATTTCCTTGCCAGGACGCTTTTGTGTATATTTGCCAAATGCAGATTTTATTACGGTTTCACAGAAAATTACGAAGGAAGAAGAGAAGAACCGCTTAAAAGAGATAGCCAAAAAATATTTGCCAGAACATACTGGCGTTATTTTGCGTACTTCAGTGGAGGGAAAATCCGAAGAAGTGATTAAGCAAGACTTAATGGAAATGCAAGCACAATGGGAAACCATCCAGAAAAAGGCACAAAAGGCTCTTGCACAAGAGCAAAAACAAACCCAATTATTATATCAAGTAGAAGGTATGACCCATCGTTTAATTCGAGATTTAATGGATGTGGGGCTAGAACGAATTCGTACAAATGACGAGAAAATAGCAAAAAGTTTGCAAGAAAAATTAGCCAAAACAGCACCACAGATTGAGATTGAAACAACAAAGGATATCGAAGCACTGTATCGTTATGAAAAACAAGTGGAAAAAGTAAGCAATCGTAAAATTTGGCTTGCTTGTGGTGGCTTTATCACGATTGATAAAACAGAAGCATTAACTGCGATTGACGTAAATTCTGGTAAATTTACTGGTAAGCAATCCTTGGCAGAAACCATTTTGAAAGTAAATGAAGAAGCCACGGTTGAAATTACAAAACAACTACGAGCACGAGATATTGGCGGAATTATTATCATTGACTATATCGATATGGAACGAAAGCAAGATAAAGAAAAAATCTTATCGCTGTTTGCACAAGAAATGAAAAAAGACCGTTCCAAAATTCAAATTGTAGGATTTACGCCATTAGATTTATTGGAAGTAACCAGAAAGCATATGTGTAGTAATTTAGAAAACAAAGAGGAAGAAAAACATGAGAATAAGATTTAAGGCTTGGGCAAGACCAGAGTTAGAAGCAAGCCCCTTTTATTTAGAAGAAGCAGAAGAACAAAAAGGAAAATGGAGAGAATTATTTCCAAAAGACCAACCACTCTATTTAGAACTAGGCTGTGGCAAAGGGGCATTTATTTCTCAAATGGCACTGAACCACCCAGAAATTAACTTTTTAGCAGTAGACTTAGTAGATGCGATGCTAGGAATTGCCAAACGAAAAATAGAGGAGCTATATAGAGCAGAAGGACGAGAAGTCGACAATATCTATCTAACCCGTTATGACATCGAACGCATTTTGAATATTCTAAGCAAGGAAGATAAAATTGAACGAATTTACATCAATTTTTGTAATCCATGGCCTCGTGGAAAGCACCACAAAAAGCGTTTAACCCATACCAGACAATTACAAAAATATCGTGAGTTTTTAGTTGATGGTGGCGCAATCTATTTCAAAACAGATGACGACAGCCTATTTACAGATAGCCTAAAATATTTGGAAGAAGCGGGCTATCAAATTGAAAAAATGACAAAAGATTTAGCCAAAGAAAAAGACTTTTGGAAAAATGTGGTAACCGAGCACGAAACCATGTTTTCAGAGCAAGGCATTTGTATCAAGGCACTGATCGCAAGAAAAATACAAAGGAAGGAAGAAACCAATGAATGAAAATATGAAAAAAGCATTAGAAGCGGCACAAAAAGGCAGCCACAACCACGAAGGAGGACCATTTGGAGCAGTTATTGTAGATAAAACAGGAAAAATCATTGCACAAGCCAATAACCAAGTGCTAAAAAACAATGACCCAACTGCTCATGCTGAAATTATGGCAATTCGAGAGGCTTGTCAAAAACTAGGCACACACGATTTGACAGGATATAGTATTTACACTTCTTGTGAGCCATGTCCGATGTGTTTATCTGCCATCATTTGGTCGAATATAACAACCGTGTATTATGCTTGTACCAGAGCAGATGCAGCCAAAATTGGTTTTCGAGATGACCAAATTTATTGCTATTTAGCAGGAGAGCAAAAAGATTTACTTTCTCTAATTACAATGGACCGAGAAGAATGTTTGAAAGTCTTTGAACAATATGAGAAAGAAAATGGAACGATTTATTAGAAAAATAAACAAGAAAGCCTAGAAAATGGGCTTTCTTGTTTGTTATTTCGGCAAAGCGACAAAAGATTGAAATTTTTGTGGATTTATGGTAAAATAGAGAAGTAAGAAATTTGGAAAAGAAAAGCGAGAAAAAGAATATAGGAGCAAAAGAATGGATGAAGTTCAAAAAGTATATATCGGTAGTTCATCAAACAAGGGAATTGCTTGGTATAACTTCCAAAACGGTGAACTAAGTCAGGGCAGATGGACAAAAGACGAAAGAAAATGTACCTACCTTACCAAATGGGGAAACCATCTTTATACGGTTGTAGAAATCGATGGAGATGACCAACAAGAAGGAGGATATGTCGTTTCTTATACAATCGAAAAAGACGAATTAAAAAAGAGTATGACGGAGCCATCTTGCGGAAAAGGACCATGCCATATTACATTTTATCCAGAAAAGCATTTGCTTTGCATGAGTCATTATACTGATGGCACTTTTTGTGTGAGAAAACAAGACGGCAAGGTAGTATTTTGCAAAACCCAAGGACAAGGCTCACATTTACATTGCTCTTGTGTTCTAGGCGAATATGTTATGGTAGCAGATGTCGGAAAAGACCAATTACTTGCCTACCATATGCAAGAAAATGAAATGACACTAGTAGCTTGTTATCAAATGAAACAAGGCAGTGGTCCACGCCACTTAATCTGTGAACAAGAGAAAATTTATGTCATAACCGAAAACAGTTGTGAGTTTTACGAATTTGCTTTTTGTGAGCAAACTTTTACCATGAAAAATTGTATTCCACTGTTGGCAGGCGAAAAAGATAGCACAGGCTGTGCCATTCGTATGAGTGCCAACCAACAAAATATTTATATAACCATTCGAGGGAAGAACACCATATGTGTACTTCAAAAAGAACAAGAAAAATGGAAAAAAATTCAAGAGATTTCTTCAGAAGGAGAGTTGCCATGGGATATCCAAATGGACAAAACAGGACAATATGCACTAGTAGCAAACACAGGCTCTAACCAGATTAGTATTTTTTCAAGAGAGCAGGAAAATGGAACCTTAACCTACATCCGGAAAACAGGAGGTAGACAGTCCAACCTGTATTGTATTTTAAGAGAGGAGTAGCAGTATGAAAAAGGTATTGTTTGTAGTGCATACACTACAAATGGGCGGTGCTGAAAAAGTATTGTTAAATCTATTAAAAAATTTGAACAAAGAAAAATATGATATCACGGTTTTAGCGATTGTAAATGATGGGATTTACATTGATGAATTAAAGAAAATTGAAAAAGTAAAATATCGTTATGTTTTCCCAGCATATTTTCAAAAAAGTAGAACAGATAAAGAAGCAAAATATCATAAATTGTCGAATAAAGTAATGAATTATATTTGGCGTTCTTATCTTCGTAAGATAAAGTATCAGCCAAAAAAGATTTATCAAAAAGGTGTTGGTGATGACCAATTTGATATTGAAATTGCCTTTTTAGAAGGAAAAGTAGCAAAAGTTGTGGCAAATTCAACCAATCCAAACTCCAAAAAAATTGGTTGGATTCATACAGATATTCACAACACATCTGGCTATTCCATCTTCAAAAATGCAAAAGAAGAAAAGGAAGTTTATAAAATGTTTGACCAGATTGTTTGTGTTTCCAATGATGTGAAAGAGCAATTTTGCAAAAAGACAGGAATTACAGATAACATTTTTGTTCAAGTCAATCCGATTGATTCCAAAGATATCTTAGAAAAAGCAAAAGAACCACTAGCCAAAGAATACCAAACAGATAACATGGTTGTAGTAGCAGTCGGAAGATTAGTCAAAGAAAAAGGTTTTGACCGTTTGCTAGAAGCCCATAAACATTTGCTAGATAAAGGTTTACGACATGAGGTTTGGATTGTTGGAGAAGGACGAGAACGAGATGGGCTAGAAGAACAGATTGAGCAAAACCATTTGGAAAAAACGGTTAAATTAGTAGGCTATTCAAGCAACCCGTATCAATACATTAACCGAGCAGACATCTTCATTTGTTCTTCTCGTATTGAAGGCTTGAGTTCTGTTGTACTCGAAGCCACCATTTTGCAAAAGCCAATCATTTCAACCAAGTGTGCAGGTGCAAAAGACATCTTAGGAGAGCCAAACGAAGCCGCTATCTTAGTTGAAAACTCAACCGAAGGAATTGAATTCGGATTAGAAGAATTGCTTTCAAGCGAAAAAGTAAGACAAGCATATCATGAGAAAATCCAAAAACGAGGACAACTATTTGAAATTGAACATGCTATTAAACAAATTGAAACCATCATTGACAGCAAAAAAACAAAATAAAGAAAGATAGGAGAAGGAAATGAAAGTAGGTGCAAACTTTTTAACGGAAAAAGTAGAGGGAAAAATCCAAGCAAAATACAATACAATCTACCAAACTTTAATCCAGTATGGATACTTAGATACCTTGAAATATCCGGGAAAGTTTTGCGATACTGCATCGCTTCTTCTTTTTTTAGACTTTGCCAGTCAAACACATTGTGGTGTGGACATTCATGGTTTGCCAGGTATGCTTCCTGCAACCCATGATAGACGACTCATCCGCAATGTGGGATGGGATGACCTGCCCACGCAGTTATGGGATAATCCAGGCTTTACAAGGATTAGTACCCATATTGGTTTAGATAATGTAAATCCTGTGTCGGACTATACTGAGGAAGAATTTGAGCAGAACTTGCAAGAAAATATACGAGAAATGAAGGAGCACTTGCAAGAAAAAACAAAACGAGAGATTTTGTTTGGAGGAGAAAACCAACCAGGCGGATATGGCATCGATTTGCTAACGTTAACACCAGAATTTATCAGTGAAATTTGGGCAAAGATGGATTTTGGCGTTTTGGATATCTCGCACGCTAAAAATGCAGCCAAAGACCTTGGAATTACGTATCCAGAATATTTAGCAAGATTAACCAACCGTGAACGTGTAAAAATCTTACACATATCTGGAAATGTAGACCAAACAGGAAATGATACAGACAAACCAGACAAGCATATTTTAACCGATGTTTCCGAATTAGCAGATATTCAAAAAACAATCGAAACATTTCCACAATTAGATTTAGTGCTTACGGAATATGTGTATTCGTCGAAATATGCTTGTGAAAAAGAGATTGTAATTGAAATTGTAACACTTGCCACCTTGGTTAAGACAGGAGATATGGAAAAAGGAAAAGGAGTTTTAACAATGTTAGAACAAGAACTTGCCGAAGATGCAAGCAATTTAATTGTTGTATTAGAAAAGATAAAAGAATAGAAGAAAAGGAAGTGGGGGATATGAGAGATAATGTTATCTTAATTACAGGAGGAAATGGAGGCATTGGGAAGATCCGATGCTGCCGGAAGATTATTGGCATCATAC
>CANSOY010000067.1 GCA_947648765.1 uncultured Clostridium sp. | reverse complement strand
CGAGCAGATGGAAACTGGACAATTAAAGTACATACGTATAATAAAGAAGGAATTAAAGTAACAACCAATACCTATGAGGTAACTAGAGATACCGTAACACCAGAACCACCAGTAATTGAAGTAGCAAGTGGAACCATGGGAGATGATACCTATTACAGAAGTGATATAGACGTTCGTTTAACTAGCCAAGACGATACTTGCTACAAGAAAACAACATACACAGTAACAGGAACAGCAACAGGAGCAGGAAGTATTGGAGGAGTATCTATTTCAAGTGGACAAAATGTAAATATATCTGAAACGGATATACCAAATGGAGGAACCTTCAAGATACAAGCAGATGGAAGATGGACAATTAAAGGATATACCTATGATAAAGCAGGAAGAAAGTCTGTCGTAGCAGGAGGAATAGTAGTAACAAGAGATACGGTAAATCCAGTAGGAAATACACCAGTAGTAACAAGTGGAACACAGGGGGAAGCAGGATATTACAGAAGTAATGTAACAGTAAAAATATCTGGAAGTGATACAATGTCATTCAAAAAAATGACATATCGAATTGAAGGAATAGCAAAAACATCTGGTACAGTTGCAGGACAAAGTGTAACTGCAAATCAAGCAGTGAATATCGGAGAAATAGATATAGCAAACAATGGAACATTTGTAATAGCAACAGATGGAACATGGACAGTAACAGCATATGCTTATGATATGGCTGGAAGAAAAGGAACAAGTAGTAATTTAGTTTTTACAAGAGATACCGTAAAACCAACTATATCTAGTTTTACAAGAATAGCGAGAACATCTACAACAATTAACGTGCGTGCAAGTGCAAGTGATGCGTTAAGTGGAATAGGGACGACAAATGCAACTTATTCATATTATCAGGAGGAGAACAAAAAAGGAACTAGTAACGCTAATGAGTTTTATTATACGGATTTAACTAATTATACAGAATATAATTTCTATGTGTCAGTGTTTGATAGAGCAGGTAATGAAAGTAGTCAGTATAAATTAACTACAAGAACTGGGAAATTAGATGAATTTGCATACACAGGAAACATTCAGCAATATGTTGCCCCAGAGACTGGTACATATACACTATATGTAGCAGGAGCACAAGGTGCAGCAGGAGGAGAAGGAGGAACTGCTACTGGACAAATTCAATTAACAGCAGGAACTACTCTTTACATAGTTGTAGGCCAGTATGGCGAGAATAAGGCTGGAAACTTTAATGGAGGGGGTGCTGGCGGAAACATGAGAGCCGGTGGACGGAGCAACACATATTGCGTTACGCTCGGGATTTCTATCATCCTTAGAGAACTATAAAAGCGACATCTTAATTGTTGCTGGAGGAGGCGGCGGTGGGGGATGGAAAAATAGTGGCGCGGGTGGAGTTGTGAAGGCTGGTGCTGGTGGCGGGACATCTGGCGGTGGGGGAAGCGGGAGTGGGGTCGGCGATTTGATGGCATATAGCGGTGGTGGGGGAAATCAGACTGCAGGTGGAACATGTTCCACTTATACTGCTCGCAAAGGCTCTTTTGGCAGAGGTGGCTCTGGAACGAGTGAATCGGGAGGATGGAGCTCAGGAGGAGGTGGTGGAGGCTGGTACGGTGGTGCTGGAGGGATGGGATTCAGCGGACGAGTCAATGATAAATGGTATAACTATGGAGCTGGAGGCGGTGGCGGAAGTGGCTATACTGGAGGAGTGAAAAAAGGAAGTATGACAGTTGGACGGACATAAAGGCGCAGGAGTAGCATCGGTGACACTCCACTAAAGTATATGACAATAGAAGGCAAGCATTGCTTTAATTGAATAAATGAATAGTTAATACGAAATATGTACATTTTGCATATTTCGTATTTCTTTTTTTGTTCTTCTGTGATATAGTAAGCCTAGGGCAAATTTTTAGGGGGAAAAATGAATATTTTAGGAATTGTTGTATCATATGTATATATTTTTTGTATTATTCTAACCGCAAAATTAGTCGAAAAAAAAGGCGTAGAAGCAAGTCGTAAATACATTCATATTATGCTTGCCAATTGGTGGTTTATCTTCCTATTCTTTTTTGATAATGTCTTTTTTGCTAGTTTTGTGCCAGCCACTTTTGTTATTATCAACTATATTTCATATAAAAAAGATTTAATCAAAGTGATGGAAAGAAGCGAGGGCGAAAAAGACGGGCTTGGTACCGTGTACTATGCTGTATCTTTGCTTGTACTATCCATTGCTACCTATGTATTCCACTTATCTCCAATGGTAGGGCTTTGTGGTATCCTCGTTATGGGATATGGCGATGGTTTTGCAGGGGTAATTGGCAGAAAGATAAAAAGCAAAGAATACCATATTGGAGGAGGCAAAAAGACGATTGCAGGTTCCATTACCATGTTCTGTATCTCTCTAGCTATTTCTGCTGTGTTGTTTTTCATAGTAGGGACGCCAATTTGGTATGGAAAAGCCATCCTACTTGCTGCCCCTATTACCATAGTAGAAGCAGCAGGAGTAAAAGGAACAGACAATTTAACCGTTCCACTTTTAGCAGCATTGCTATTCGGACTTATGATATAAAGGAAGTTGAAACATGAGTGAAATCTTAACGAATATACAAGGACCAGAAGAACTAAAAAAATTATCTAAGCAAGAAAAAGAATGCTTAGCTAGTGAAATCCGCGAGGAGATTATCCAAACCGTTTCCGAAACGGGTGGGCATTTAGCGTCTAACCTGGGTGTTGTGGAATTAACCATTGCACTACATAGCGTTTTCGACTCGCCAAAAGATAAATTCATTTGGGATGTAGGGCATCAATGCTATGTGCATAAATTATTAACCGGACGTCAAAAAGAGTTCCAAACTTTGCGAACCATGGGAGGTCTAGCAGGTTTTCCAAAGGGCTGCGAGTCAGAACACGATGCCTTTGATACTGGACATAGTAGCACATCTATTTCCGTTGCCTTAGGAATGGCAAGGGCAAGGGATTTGAAAAAAGAAGACCACCATATTATTGCCATCATTGGAGATGGAGCCTTAACCGGGGGAATGGCACAAGAAGCCTTAAATGACGCAGGAGATAGCAAAACCAAATTGATTGTTATTCTCAATGATAACACCATGAGCATATCCAAAAACGTAGGTGGAATGTCCCATTTTCTATCCAAACTTCGTTCTCGTAAAATCTACACCGGACCAAGTAATTATGTAAGGGATCAATTAGCACGAATTCCAAAATTCGGAGACTGGGTCATTAAATGGGTTCGCCGTATGAAGGACTCCATTAAGCAACTCATTTTACCAGATATGTTTTTTGAAGACTTAGGCTTTACGTATTTAGGACCAATCGATGGACACAATGAGCAAGAACTAGAAAAAATGCTTAAAAAAGCTAAAGAATTTACCACACCAGTTTTAATTCATGTATTAACCAAAAAAGGACAAGGCTACAAGCCAGCAGAAGACAACCCAGACCGCTTTCACGGCGTTTCTCCTTTTGCTATTGAAACTGGCAAAGGAAAAAAAGAGAAAAAGCCAGATTACTCCAGTGTGTTTGGAGAAGAATTGGTGCGTTTAGCCAGAAGAAATGACCGTATTGTCGCTGTTACAGCAGCGATGCGAGATGGAACAGGACTCAAGAAATTTGCAGAAGAATTTCCAGACCGTTTCTTTGATGTAGGGATTGCAGAACAACACGCAGTAGCACTTTGTGCTGGTATGGCAAAAGCGGGAATGATTCCCATTATTCCCATTTACTCGTCCTTTTACCAAAGAGCATACGACCAAGTCATTCATGATATTTGCATTCAATCGTTACCCGTTATTCTATGCGTAGACCGTGCGGGAATTGTTGGAAATGATGGGGAAACGCATCAAGGGCTCTTAGACCTTGCTTTCTTCAATCTGGTACCGAATTTAACCATTATGGCACCAAAAGATTTTGTAGAACTACGAGACATGATGAAATTTGCAATTCGCTTGAAAAAGCCAGTCGTTATTCGTTATCCAAGAGGAGGAGAAGGCAAACGAGAATTTACCAAGCACGATAAAATTCAGTGGGGAAAATGTGAATTACTAGAGGATGGAAAAGACATTACCATCATTGGAATTGGAAAAATGGTAGAACGAGCCATAGGGGTACGAGAATTGTTACTCAAACGAGGTATTCGAGCAGAAGTAATCAATGCGAGATTTTTGAAACCATTTGAGGTAGCCGAAATGCTAAAATCCATGCAAAAGACCAAAAAAGTTGTAACCATGGAAGATGGTGTCTTACGAGGTGGCTTAGCCAGCAATATCCGAGAAGTCATCCAAGACAATGGATTAAAGGATATAGCATTCCAGGGATTTGGCTATCCAGACGAATTTATCAAACATGGCAGTGTAGAAGAAATCGAAGATAAATATGGACTAAGTGAAGAAAAAATTACAAAACAAATTTGTAAAAAGTTTTTTGCAAAACAGACCAAGAAAACAACCAAAAAGAAAAAATAAAGGAGGTACAAAATGGCTACTTTAATGGATGGAAAAGCACTAGCACAAAAAATTCGAGGAGAATTAAAAGAAGAGGTAAGTCATCTAAAGATTGACGGAATCATCCCAAAACTTGCCGTTATTATGGTAGGAGAAGACAAGGCATCACAGGTATATGTACGCAACAAAAGTAGGGCTTGTGATGAAATTGGAATTGAGTTTGAGGAATTTCTTTTGCCTGAAACAACACAAATGCAAGAATTATTGGATTTAATCGATACCTTAAATGCAAGAAAAGATGTGGATGGGATTTTACTCCAAAGTCCAATTCCAAAACACTTAGATATTAGTCTTGCTTTCAATCGTATTGCACCAGAAAAGGACGTGGATGGCTTTAACCCAATCAATGTTGGAAAACTATCCATTGGAGAAGACAGTTTTGTATCTTGTACACCAGCAGGCGTTGTCCGTATTTTAGAAGAGTACGAGATTGAAATGGAAGGAAAGCGTGCTGTCATTCTCGGTAGAAGCAACATTGTAGGGAAACCACTTATTCAATGTATGCTTGCGAAAAATGCGACTGTTACAGTCTGCCATTCTCGTACCAAAGAGATTGGCAAGATAACCAAAGAAGCAGACATTTTAATTGCAGCAATTGGAAAAGCAAAATTTGTAACAGCAGATATGGTCAAAGATGGCGTTGTTGTAGTGGATGTTGGAATTAACCGTAATGACGAAGGAAAATTAGTTGGTGATGTAGACTTTGAGCATGTATCGCAAAAAGCAAAAGCCATTACACCAGTGCCAGGAGGCGTTGGACCAATGACCATTGCCATGCTGATGACCAATGTGGTAAAAGCAGCGAAAAAAAGAAAATAGGGGATATCAAAAAAAGAAGAGGAAAAAGGGGGCGTGTATTTATGCTCTCTTTTTGTGTGTGAGAGGACCAGGAAAAGAGTTTTATGGAACAAGAAATTTATTGGATTTGGCTCAGTCGTTTGCCACGTATTCAGGTTCGACAAGTAAAAGAATTAGGAAAAGTATATGAAAATTTAGAAGCCTTATGGCAAGAAAAAAATGAAAAAGCCTTGCAAAAAGTTCCACAGATTGGAGAAAAATTAGCCAAGGAAATTTTGAAAAAAGAAGGGAAGCAACAAGCCATTTGCGAATGGGAGAAATGCAAGGAGAGAAAAGTGCAGGTGCTAGGATTAGCAGAAGAAAATTATCCCACGTTGCTAAAACAGATTTATGACCCGCCCATTTGTCTATATGTGCAAGGAAATGCAAATATTTTGCAAGAGTCGTCCATTGCGATGGTAGGAGCAAGAAAAGCCAGTGAATATGCGCAAAAAGTAGCATATTTTTTAGCCTATCAACTAGCTCAAAACAAGATTCATGTTGTAAGTGGGCTTGCCAAAGGAGTAGACAGTTATTCCCATAGAGGGGCTATTCGCGCATATCATGGAAAAGAAACTGGAAAGACTATTGCTGTTATGGGAACAGGTTGTGATACCATTTACCCCAAAGAAAACGCAAAGTTATATGAACAAATTTTAGCATCTGGTGGAGCTATTGTATCCGAATACAAAATGGGAACGCCACTCAATCGTTACCACTTTCCCGAAAGGAACCGCATTATTAGTGGACTTACGAAGCGGTACAGTTGTGGTAGAAGCCAGCGAAAAGAGTGGGTCTTTAATAACTGCTGAATTTGCACTTGAACAAGGCAGAGAAGTATTTGCTGTTCCAGGTAGAATTACCGAAGAAGGAGCAAAAGGAAGCAATTTGATGCTTTCCCAAGGAGCCAAAATAGTGTGTTGTGTGCATGATGTTTTAGAGGAAATTTGACCAAATGAAATTGTAAGGAAAATGTAAGAAATATTTCGGAAAAAATACCGGAAAAACCTTTCATTTTTTGCAGGAGTATAATATAATAAAACCGTGAATTTTTAGCCAAGGAGGAAAAAATGGAGAAAAAGTCATCTAAAAAGAAAGAGGAAGTAGATAAAACAAAACAATATAAAGCACCAAGCAAGAAGAAACAGGCATCTGGCAAAAACACAAAAGCAAGTGGAAAAAAGCCAACCAAAGAAGAAGTAAAAAATATGTCCAAAGAGCAAAGAAAAGCATATAAGAAAATGAAACGCAAAAAATCCAAACTAAGAAAGTTTTTCTTAGTTCTATTCCTACTCATTGTATTAGCTATTATGGTAGGACTAGGTATTTTTGCAGGACTTTTCTTTGGCGATACATGGTCCATTGATGAAAGATATTTGACCATCAATACAGCCAATTCCATCGTTTATGACAAAGAGGACAATGTTATTTGTGAGTTAAATGGAGATGAAAATCGTAAGATTATTTCCATGAATGACGAAGAAATGAGCCCATATTTACCAAAGGCGTTTATTGCCATCGAGGATAAACGTTTCTATGAACATCATGGTGTAGATATTAAAAGAACAGCGGCAGCAACCATTAACTTCATTATTCATAGAGGAAATTCGTCTTTTGGTGGAAGTAGTATTACCCAGCAGTTAGTCAAAAATATTACAGACGAAGACGCAGACGAAGGTGCAGCAGGTGTTGAAAGAAAAATCAAGGAAATGTCACGTGCGTATAAAATTGAAAAAATGCTATCCAAAGACCAAATTCTAGAAAGATACTTGAACCTCATCTATTTAGGTGGTGGAAGCAAAAATATTTCGGGAGTAGAAGTAGCGTCTGAATGGTATTTCAATAAATCGGCAAAAGACCTATCCATTGCAGAATGTGCGTTCTTAGCAGGAATTAACCACTCACCAAACGCATATGATCCATATAAAGAAGGCGTAGACCATACCGAAAAAATAAAATCCAGAACGAAAACCGTTTTGAAGGAAATGAAAGACCAAGGAATGTTCCCAGACGAAACGCTATACCAAGAAGCAGTAGCAGAAGTAGAAGAAGGACTACATTTTGAACAAGGTATTCGTACCTCCAAAACAGCCTTATCCTATACCGCAGCAGCAGCGATTGACCAAATTGCAAAACAATTAGCAACCGAAGAAGGATTAGACGTTTCTTACGCAAGAGATTTACTCTATGGTGGAGGATATCGTATTTACACAACCGAAGACCCAGCCATCCAAGACCGTTTGGAAGAAGAATACTTGAAAGAAACATATATCAAGAAATCAAAGGAAAATGAAGGAGCACATACCCAATCTGCAATGGTTATCTTAGACCATACCAAAGGGCAAGTAGTAGCCTGTGTTGGGGGACTAGGAGAGGACAGCAATGCACTTGGCTTAAACCGTGCAAAACAAGCACGTCAACCAGGTTCTTCTGTAAAACCAATCGCAGCGATTGCACCAGCAGTAGAAGCAGGAGTTATCACAGCAGCAACGGTATATGACGACTCGCCAACTACATTCCCAAAATACAGTCCAAGAAACTCCACAGGATACCAAGGACTTTGTACCGTAAGAAGAGCCGTTGGGGTATCTGCTAATATCTTTGAAGTAAAGGTATTATCTGACTTAGGGGTTGGAAAATCCATCGAATTCCTACAAAAAGCAGGTGTTACAACAGTAACCAAAGAAACGGACTCAAACCTAGACAATGTACTTGGTTGAAT
>CANSOY010000066.1 GCA_947648765.1 uncultured Clostridium sp. | reverse complement strand
GTTCCACGATTACCAAGACCGTGTATAGCCATGACTATCATGTCATTCGGCGGAATTTAGACGGTACTTGGATTCACAAAGAAGGCTGGAGTTCCAGACCAGAAGTTGTGGAGTGGAAATGCCTGTCCCTCCTCTATCCTGAACGCCCAATGTACTTTGCTGTGAAGCAGTCTCCGAAGCACTAACGCCAAAAGGAAAAGGGAACTAGTTTTACGACTGGTTCCTTTTCTGTTATTCTTCTTTTTTACTTTTCTTCTCTTTCTTTTCAAATGTTCTTTCGTCTAATCCTGCAATCGCCCATTTTTCAATGGATAGCTCTACACCATCTGGCTCTGTTTTCAAAATAACACGGTCATCTAATACTTTGGTTACGGTTCCACATAATCCGGTATAAGTTATAATTCGGTCTTTTTCTTTTACCTCTTCTTGCATTTTCTGGATGTCTTTATCTTGTCTTTTTGCTGGTAATTGTGCTAGATAAAATACCAGCAAAACAAGAATTGCAGTTACTGCTGTTCCAATCAATTCCATGATTTTTTCTCCTTTATTGTTGAGGCGTTTGCGGATTTGGTTGTGTCTGTCCTGTTTGTCCAGTCTGTTGTGGATTTGTGGTTTGGTTTGTTTGATTTACAACATTGGTATCGGTTACCATCGTTGTATCATTTTGTAATCCATTTCCGCCAGATTGTTGATTGGTTACTTGGTTTGCTACCGTATTCGTTTGTTGTTGTGTGTTTCCGCCATTTTCTTGCTCATTTGCAGATTTCTTCACAATGCCATTGGTTTGTAGATAGTTGATTAAGTCTAGTGTGTCTGACATATAGGTCATATATATCGTATCTTTTCCAGCATTGGTTACTGAGTAGATATCGCTTAATGCACATGGCAACATTTCTTCTCCTAATGAGTTTAGCAAGCCATATAGTTTATCTTTTCCGACAACAATTCCCTCATATTCTTCGACAAGCAACATATTGTTTACACTCTTATCTCTTTGGGTTGTTGTAGTACATCCAATTGAGTCAAATTCTAATTGGGTTAATGCTTTTCCGTTGCGGTCAATTAAAGCCCATTTCTTATTTTTGCGAACTGGTATACAGTTATCGTAAAGAAGGTATGGATTTTTGATATTGTTTCTTGGATATAAGGTTTTGTTTACGCCAATTTCTTCATATTCTGGATAAACAATATATTTTCCACTCTTATTGATAACACCAAAGTTTTGACCTGTGCGGATTAAATAGAGGTTGAAGTCATTATCGATTAGTTTTAATTCGTCATACTCTGGACGAATTCTTGTAACACCATCATTGGTAATGAGTCCTTTTTTGTTATCATCAGTGGTTACAATAAAGTCTTGGTTGGTTTCAATAAATTGAATTTTGAGATATTTTTCTCCAATTACTTCTTGCAACTTTCCAGAAGCATCAATTTGACTAACACCATAGAGTTTGCTGTTTGGATTAACAGTTACAATATAGTTATATAACGCTGCTTTTTGAATGGAAAAGTCTACATTGTTATTACCTGCGATGGCAGCATTGGTATATTTTGCGGTATAGGTCGTAATTAAATAATCTAAGGTTACAATCGAAATGGTATTGGTTTGTGGCATATACGTAATGGCTGTATTAAATGCTTTTTCCATTACCTCTTCGGTTGCATACAATTTTCCATTTCTTTGAATAATTGGTCTGGAAGTACTAAAATAACGTTGGTCTTCTTGTTGTCCCAATTCTACTTTATAGAACTCGTTGCTATTTACCTCAAAAGAAGCGACTTCATAAGAAGAGATGACATGACACATCGAAGCATCTTCAGTATATTGTTTGTATCCGCCATTGTAATAGTTATATCCTGCAAGTGCCGCAAAATCTCGAATAGAGATGTATAAGGTTCCATCTTCTGCAAAGATATAGTTTTCTGTTCCAACAGGCTTTGTTGCTCCATTTACTAACACTTTTAATCGCAAAGATTGCAAATGGTTAATATAGAAAAATAGCCCTACGGCAACCATAATCAAAATCACAATTAAGGATGCAATTATGACAATCACATTTTTTGTTTTTTTCTCTTTTTGTACGCTTTCTTCTTCAAATAGTTCCATCTCTAGACCTCCTTATTCTTCTGTATAACCATATTTTTTGTAAAATTCCTCGCGAAATTCTAATAAATGGTCGTTCTCTATTTCTATTCTAACTCTTTCCATCAGTTTCGTCAAGAATCTTAGATTATGAATACTCAATAATCGGATGCCCAAAATCTCTTGTGTTTTCACTAAATGACGGATATAAGCTCTGGTATAATTTCGGCAAGTATAGCAATCACATTCTGGGTCAAGTGGCGTGAAATCTCTTTCATAGGTTGCATTGCGAACAACTACTTTCCCATTCCATGTCATAGCGGTTCCATTTCTTGCAATACGGGTTGGAAGTACACAATCGCACATATCAATTCCCGCTACTGCCGCTTCGATTAAGTAATCTGGTGTACCTACTCCCATTAGATATCGTGGCTTTCCCTCTGGCATAAGAGGTGCAGTATAGTAAAGCATTTTTAGAAATTCTTCTTTTGGCTCTCCAACACTAATTCCACCAATCGCATAACCTGGGAAATCTAAAGCAATTAGGTCTTCTGCACTTTGTTTTCGTAAGTCCTCATAAAAACCACCTTGAATGATGCCGAATAACGCTTGTGTTTCAGTTGTTTTATGTGCCTCTTTGCAACGTTTGGCCCACCTAGTTGTACGTTCCATAGATTGCTTGGTATAGTCATAGCTTGCTGGATATTCAACACATTCGTCAAAAGACATCATAATATCTGATCCTAAGTTTTCTTGAATTTGCATTACTTTTTCTGGTGTGAATAAATGCTTAGACCCGTCTAAATGGGACTTAAACTCGACCCCCTCTTCTGTGATTTTACGAAGGTCGCTTAGGCTGAATACTTGAAAGCCCCCACAATCTGTTAAAATTGGCCTATCCCAACGCATGAAATTGTGGAGCCCTCCCGCTTCTTTCACTAGTTCATCACCTGGTCGTAAATACAAATGATAGGTATTGGATAAGATAATTTGTGCCCCTACTTCTTCTTTCAATTCCTCTGGTGTCATAGATTTTACCGTTGCTTGTGTGCCCACTGGCATAAAAACAGGGGTCTGGATATCTCCATGAGGCGTATGGACTACCCCTCTTCTGGCACCTGTTTTTGCATCTTTGTGAAGTAATTCATAGGTTACTGCTTGTTTCATTTCTTTCTCCTTTTTTTGGTTCTCTTAGTGGATAAACATCGCATCTCCAAAACTAAAAAAGCGATATCTTTCTTTGACTGCTTCTTGATAGGCTTGTAAAATATATTCGCGGTCTGCTAAGGCAGATACTAACATGAGTAAAGTGGACTCTGGCAAATGAAAATTGGTAATGAGTGCGTCAATGCACTTAAATTGATAACCTGGATAGATAAAAATATCCGTATCTCCTTCCACTGGCTTTACCATTCCATTTTCGTCTGCAACAGACTCTAAAACACGGCACGAAGTTGTTCCGACTGCAATGATACGATGTCCTTCTCGTTTGGTTTTGTTGATTTTTTCCACATCTTCTGGCTTGATATAGTAATGCTCGGTGTGCATATCATGCTTTTCAACGGTTTCTTCCTTGACTGGGCGAAACGTACCAATTCCAACATGAAGCGTAACATTGGCAACTTCTACACCTTTTTTCTTTACTTTTTCAAATAATTCATTGGTAAAGTGCAAACCTGCTGTTGGTGCTGCTGCTGAACCATCATATTTCGCATATACCGTCTGATAACGATTTTTTTCTTTTAGTTTTTCATGAATGTATGGTGGAAGTGGCATTAAACCAATTTGGTCTAAAATTTCATTAAAAATACCCTTATAATAAAATTTTACCCTTCGGTTTCCACCTTCTAAATAATCTAGGATTTCTCCCGTTAAGGAGCCTCCGCCAAAGGTTACAACAGCACCTGGTTTTAAGCGTCTTCCTGGTCTTACCATAACCTCCCAGATATCTCCTTCTAGTTGTTTGAGTAGTAAAAACTCAACTTGTGCACCTGTTTCTTTTTTTTCTCCATAAAGTCTTGCTGGTATTACTTTTGTGTTATTACGTACTAAACAATCTCCTGGCTCTAAGTAGTTTAAGATATCCAAAAAGGTTTTGTGTTCGATTGTCTTTTTTTCTTTGTCTAACACCATTAAACGAGAAGCATCTCGCTTCTCTAATGGTACTTGCGCAATTAATTCTTCTGGTAAATCATAATGAAAATCCGATACTTTCATTTTCTTTTTTCTGCCTTTCTATGCTTCGCCACCACTTGTTGTCATATTTACTTCTTGATGGCGAATACGATTAAATACAAATTTCATTCGCTCAAAAATACTCAACATTTCTTCCAAGATATTATCCGTTTCGCGAATAGCATCTAACATTTCTACAGAGAGCACAAAGTCTGTTTCATGTGGTGGTCTGGAAATGTATACTTCTTTTGGAAGTCCTATCTGTATTCCTCTTCCATCTTTAATTTCTTGGTTCATATAGTCTTGATACCATTCTTGTAATCCCACATAGTCTTTGTCTTGATAACCATATTGTTCGTAATTATGTAATGCTGGGATGTCTTCATAATCATATTCCTTTGCATTTCGCTCAAGGGTATGTAAAAACTCATGTAAAAATACTTCTTCTGGGAAGGTGTTGATACGTGTATCATAACGAAGGGTATAATCATTGTCTGCACCAGATAAACGGATATTGGAATAGCCAATTCCTAAATAGTCCATTCCACCAAGCCCTACCCAAAGTGGTAATCCATTTTCTTCTTTTTTGTTGATTTCTCCGAATGGGCTTACCAAAAAGAAATGGTCATATTCTGTTTTTTCTAGATATGGTTGGATGCTTTCTAAAACATCTAGTGCATCAATATAGTAGCCATTTTCTTCGTCGTATGTTAATGTCTTGATTGGCTCTTTGATGGTTAGAATATCATACGTCATGGTCATTTTACCTTTTGACATTTCTTTGATACTTTTCTGCATACGGCTCATATCGTCATACACATCTTCACGGTTTCGCTGGGTTAATTGAACAGTTTCGTGTTTTTCGGTTCCTTCTTTTACCCCATAAGTAGCATCTAGACTCTCAAAGATAAAGCAAGCAAAATGCCAGTTATTTTGGTAACTTTGTGATCCCATTTCCATCGTAAAATTAGAAAAATATGCTACTCCTTTACATTCGTCGTTAAAACCGCCTAAACGGAAAGCAATGTCCACCTCGGTACGGTTTTTGGAATTGAATACGAGTTCTAATTTAGTCCAATCATTTGTCCCATAAAGATTATGAGAACGTTCGCTAGTTCCTGCAATGGAAATTTGTGCACCACCTGTTTTGGTATTTTCCAAATTTTCAATGTCTTGTGTTTTTACCATACAGCTTACTCGATAACTAGTATGTGGAGTTACTGAGACAGTTTGGTAGAACAGTGCATCGGAATATTCTTCATTTGTTATTTTGTAACTGGCTTTCCCCTTATATTTTTCTTCATGATCACGAGAGAATGACGCAGTATCATTCTCTCGTATGCTTTTCATAAAATACCCGAAACTATATCTGGGATAAACAAAACCAAATACAACAACTAACAAAATTAGGATAAATAGCGTAGAACTAAGGTGGGATTTCTTTTTCTTTTCCATTCGAAACTCCTTTTTAATCTTTTAGTGCTTCACTACAAGAGTGGCAAATGGTTGGATTTTCTTTGTCTTCTCCTACTGTTTTAGAGTATTTCCAACATCTTTCGCATTTTTCGCCTTCTGCTACTTCTACTTTTACGCCAATTTTTTCTTCATATTGTCTAGCATTTTTCTCTAATACGACTTCTGAAACAATAAACACTTGCTCTAGTGTTTCTAAGTTTTCTTTCATAAAGTCATATTCCTCGCCATCTGCAAATAGGGTTACTTTTGCATTTAAGGAATGTCCAATAATCTTTTCATTTCTAGCATCCTCTAAACGTTTTGCTACCAATTCTTTTAATGCCATAATCTGTTTCCATTTTTTCTCTAATGCTGCATCATCATAATCCGGATTTACTTCTGGATAATAGGTTAGCATAACACTTTCTGCTTCCTCGCCTTTACGATGTGGCATAAAGCTCCAAATTTCTTCTGCGGTATAGCAAGTCATTGGTGCTAAGATTTTTACTAGGGCAAGTAAAATCTCATACATAACGGTTTGTGCAGATCTTCTTGCAACCGAGTCTTTTTTCGCGGCATATAGTCTATCTTTAATAATATCTAGGTAGATATTGGACATATCGGCAATACAGAACGTGTTAATTGCGTGGTATGCTTCATGGAAATCATAGTTATCATAACTCTTGGTGCAATCTTCAATTAAGTGGTTTAATCTGGTTAATGCCCAACGGTCAATTTCTAATAAATCTTGATAAGCAACTGGATGGTTGACATCAAAATCGCTGGTATTTCCTAGAATATATCTTGCAGTGTTACGGATTTTACGGTATGTTTCTGCAACTTGTTTCATAATGTTTTTGGATACACTAATGTCCGATTTATAATCCGATGCTAATACCCATAATCTTAATACATCTGCTCCAAATTCCTTAATAACTTCTTGTGGCTCAATTCCATTGCCAAGTGATTTTGACATTTTTCTGCCTTGTTCATCAACCGTATAACCATGTGTTAACACCTCTTTATATGGTGCTTTTCCTTTGGTTGCAACAGAGGTTAATAAGGAAGATTGGAACCAGCCACGGTATTGGTCGCTTCCTTCTAGATATAGATTGGCTGGTGGCAAGCCACGTTCTGCTAAAACAGACTCGTGGGTTGAACCAGAGTCAAACCATACGTCCATAATGTCGGTTTCTTTCTTGAATTCGGTACAGCCACAAGCACTACATTTTGCTCCTTTTGGCATTAGTTCTGCTTCGGACATATCAAACCAAGCATTCGAACCTTTTTCACGGAAAATATCTTGTACTTTTTGTAAGGACTCAGTTGTTACATATTCTTTTTCGCACTCTTTACAATAGAAAACTGGAATTGGTACCCCCCAAGTACGTTGACGAGAAATACACCAATCGTTACGGTCTTCTACCATCTTGCTAATACGTTCTTCGCCCCATGCAGGATACCATTTTACGGTTTTGATAGCATCTAGTGTTTCTTTGCGGAAACCATCTACTGACGCAAACCATTGGCTGGTAGCACGGAATATAACTGGCTTTTTACATCTCCAACAATGTGGATAGGAGTGTAAGACTGGCTCACTAACAAGTAAGCGATTATGCTCATCTAACCATTTAATAATTTCTTTATCAGATTTTGCATAGTACATATCTTGGAAAGGACCTGCTCCTTCTCCTCTTTGTACACCTTTGCTATCCACTAGAACAATGATATCGCTCTTTTCTTTTAAGCCTAGCAAATAGTCCTCTTTACCATAACTTGGTGCAATATGAACACATCCTGTACCAGTTCCAAGTTCTACATCAACGGTATCTTCGCTACCATTGACTACTTTAGAAGTACGGTCTAGGAATGGGTGGTTACAAACCACGCCATAAAGGTCAGAACCTGAAATTTCCTTGGTAATCTTGTATTCGCTAATCCCTGCTTTTTTCATGACATCTTCTACTAAATCTTTGGCAAAGATTAGTTTTTCTCCATTTGCTTCTACCACTGCATAGGTAAAATCTGCACCAACTGCAATCATGGTATTACCTGGCAAAGTCCATGGTGTTGTTGTCCAAATTACAACATACGCATTGGCTATATCAAATAGTCCTTTGCTATCTTTGACTGGGAATTTGACATATGCAGTATTAGAAGTTACATCTTTGTATTCAATTTCTGCTTCTGCTAGAGCAGTTTCACAGTCTGTACACCAGTAAACTGGCTTTAGTCCTTTATAGATATATCCTTTTTTGTACATATCAGCAAATACGCCAATTTGCTTTGCTTCCATTTGTGGTTGGTACGTAATATATGGATGTTCCCAATCGCCAAGTACACCTAAACGTTTGAAACCTGCTGTTTGTTTATCTTTGTATTCTTCGGTAAAGCCTTTACAGGTATCACGGAATTTGGTTAC
>CANSOY010000065.1 GCA_947648765.1 uncultured Clostridium sp. | reverse complement strand
GAAAATCTACTGTACAAAGTAAACACTAAGAAAGTAGTCCAATCAATGGTTACTTTCTTTTTTCATACAAATGGCTCGTTTCGGGTATAAAAGACTTGTTTTTTTTTCCAAAAGACTATATAATTACCCAAGAAAAAAAGACAAATTGGTAAGGAGATGATTGAAATGGCAGATGTCAGTAGAGAAGAAATATTACACATCGCAAAACTTGCAAATTTAGAACTAAAAGAGGAGGAAGTAGATACCTACTTACTTCATCTACAAGATATTTTGAATTTTGCTAATATTGTAAATAAAGCGCCAACGGATGGATTAGATATTACAATAGGGGCAAACCAGAAATGTAATGCTTTTCGCAAGGACGAAGTAAAACAAGAAACAACTAGAGAAGACTTACTACAAAATGCACCAGAACAAGAAAGAGGAATGTTCAAAATTCCAAAAGTCATTCAATAAAGGAGGAAAGAAAATGGCTAATCTTACTGAATTAACTGTACACGAGTTACAAGAAAAACTTGCTTCTGGTGAACTAACTGTTTCGGAAATTACAAAAGCATATATTGATCGAATTAACCAAAAAGAAGGACAAGTAGAGGCTTTTGTAACGACGAGAAATGAAGAAGCTATCGCGGAAGCAAAAGAGATAGAAGAAAAGAGAGTAGCAGGAGAGTTGAGAACCAGCCTAGCAGGAATTCCAATCGGAATTAAAGATAATATGTGTACGAAAGGGATTCGTACCACTTGTAGTTCCCGTATGCTAGAAAATTTTATTGCACCATATGATGCAACCGTTATTGAAAAATTGAAAGCAGAGGGGCTAATCAACTTGGGTAAACTTAACATGGACGAGTTTGCTATGGGAGCGTCTACCGAATACTCCTATTTCAAGAAAACCAAAAACCCTTGGAACCTAAATACTGTACCAGGAGGATCTTCTGGCGGTTCTGCAGCAGCAGTTGCAGCAGAGATGGTGCCATGGGCTTTAGGAAGTGATACTGGAGGAAGTATCCGTCAGCCAGCTTCTTTTTGTGGAGTTGTTGGACTAAAACCAACTTATGGATTAGTTTCTCGTTATGGATTAGTTGCATTTGCATCATCACTTGACCAAATTGGACCGATTACCAAAGACGTACGCGATGCAGCAATTTTACTCAATGTTATTGCAGGGCATGACGAAAAAGATTCTACTTCTGTTGAAGCCCAAAAGAAAGACTATACTGCAAACCTTGAAAAGGATATTAAAGGAATGCGTATTGGAATTCCAAAAGAATTTTATGGAGATGGAATCAATCCAGAAGTAAAAGCATCTTTGCAAAAAGCAATTAAAACTTATGAAGAAATGGGAGCAATCATAGAAGAATGTTCTTTAGACATTGCAAACTATGCTCTTGCCACCTACTATATCGTGGCCTGTGCAGAGGCCAGTTCAAATTTAGGTAGATTTGATGGAATTCGCTATGGCTATCGTAGTCCAAATGCGACTAGCCTCAAAGATATTTATAAAAAATCTCGAAGTGAAGGATTTGGACCAGAAGTAAAAAGAAGAATTATTCTTGGCACCTATGTGTTATCCTCTGGCTACTATGATGCCTACTACAAAAAAGCACAACTTGTTCGTACCTTAGTAACCAAAGAATTTGAAAAAGCCTTTGAAAAATATGATGTTATCTTAACACCAACCTCACCAAATGTTGCTTTTGAAATGGGAACAAAATCCAATAATCCATTAGAAATGTATTTAGCAGATATATGCACAGTCTCTGTTAATATTGCAGGACTTCCAGGCATCTCTATTCCTTGTGGCGTAGATAGCAAAGGAATGCCAGTTGGAATGCAGCTCATTGGAAACAAATTTGAAGAAGAAAAGATTTTGAATGTAGCCTATGCCTACGAACAAAAAACAAAGTTCCGTGAAACATATAAACCAGAGTTTAAGAAATAGGAGGAAGAAGAATGTCGAAAGAAGATTATGAAGTTGTCATTGGACTAGAAGTTCATGCCGAACTTTCCACCAAGACAAAAATATTTTGTTCCTGCTCGACCGAATTTGGAAGCGAACCAAACACCCATACTTGTCCAATCTGTATGGCTATGCCAGGGACTCTTCCAGTGCTCAATGAAAAAGTAGTAGAATATGCGGTAAAAGCAGGACTTGCTACAAATTGTGAAATTGCAAGACGTAGCAAAAATGACCGTAAAAACTATTTCTATCCAGACCTTCCAAAATCCTATCAGATTTCTCAATTTGATCAACCACTTTGTGAACATGGATATGTAGAAATAGAAGATGACGAAGGAAATCCAAAAAAAGTACGCTTAACCAGAATTCATATCGAAGAAGATGCTGGAAAATTAAACCACAATGAATTTGGTGGTGGAAGTTTAGTAGATCTAAATCGTGCAGGTGTTCCTTTGATTGAGTCCGTATCGGAACCGGATTTACGCTCTGCTAAAGAAGCAGAAAGATATTTAAGAAAAATGAAATCCATTTTCGAATATATTGAAGTTTCAGATTGCAAAATGCAAGAAGGCTCGTTACGTGCAGATGTCAACGTATCGGTTCGCAAAAAGGGAAGTACAGAATTTGGAACCAGAACAGAAATGAAGAATATGAACTCATTCCGTGCTATCGTTCGTGCTATCGATTATGAAGCAAGCCGTCAAATTGAAGTATTAGAAGAAGGTGGAAAGATTGAACAGGAAACCCTAAGATGGGATGATGTATCTGGACGAACCTTCTCGATGCGAGATAAAGAAGATGCGCAAGATTACAGATATTTTCCAGACCCAGACTTGGTAGCAATTTCCCTTTCCGACGAATACATCGAGAAAATCCGTGCAGAATTACCAGAACTACCAGAAAGCAGACGCAAGAGATATTTAGAAGAATTTGGATTATCTGAAAAAGATGCAAGATTACTAACAGCGTCCAAGTACTTATCTGACTTATTTGAAAAGGCAGAAGCAATAACCAGAAATGCAAAAGCAGTTGCTAACTGGATTTTATCCGATATTTCAAGAATCCTAAATGAAAAAGAAATGGAACCAGACCAAATTCCATTTACAGCCGAAGAACTTGCTAAAGTTATTCAGCTAATTGAAAAAGGAACGATTAGTTCTGCGATTGCGAAAAAAGTAGTAGAGGAATTGTTTGAAAATCCAAAAGACCCAGAGAAAATCATTGAAGAAAAGGGCTGGCTCCAGATTTCGGACGAAGGTGCTATTCTAGCAGTTGTGCAAAAGATTTTGGAAGCAAACCCACAATCGGTAGCAGACTTCAAGGCAGGAAAAGATCGAGCATTAGGTTTCTTGGTAGGACAAGCCATGAAAGAAACCAAAGGAAAAGCAAACCCACAAATGCTTAATAAAATGTTCAAAGACGAATTAATAAAATAAAAAAGAACGCACATCTAATTTGGTTGGATGTGCGTTTTTCATTGTGTAAAGGTTTGAATGGTTTTGGCTAGATTTTCTGGAAATTCTGTTGTTTTCCAGTTATATTGTTGGGAAATTCCTAAATCGCTAGCAATGTATCTTCGCATTTGCTGGCTAACTGGTGGGAATTGAGTGGAAAGATATTGTGTACCATCCGGTGCAAGATAGAAAATATAATTGGCATGGACGGGCTTAAAAGAAGAAATTGGTTCTAATCTTAAATCTGTTAATAATGCCCTTTCTTGCTTGAAATGGTGGTTGACAATGTGGGTATGAGCATGGTAAATGCTACTAGAAGAAGTACTTTGACCAAAAGGTATACTACCATGTTCAAAAACAATGGGATATTTTCCATAAATCTGGTCAAAGAGGTTACGGTATTTGGTTAATAGTGTAAGATATTCGTCTTTTTCGACAGGCGTGAGTTCAGCCATTGAAAAAATGTGCCTTTTGGAAACAAGGAGCAAATATCCTTCTACCAAACAACCAACTGCTGGTACAAGGAAAAAGTGCTCGGTTTCGTCAATTCGTGTATTGGCGAAATCTTGTGGATTTAAGTTGCAAAATTTGCAGTCTGTCATGGAAAAGCCTCCTCTTACTAGATTATATCCGAAAAAAAGAGAAAAGGGAAGCATTGTAAAGAGAAGAAAAATATGGTATAATGAAAAAACATGGGAGGCGAAAGAGGCAATGCCAAGTTTTGATATCCACCTAGCGATTGCAAGAAATTATGTGAAAAATCATAAAGAAATTACCAATGTACAAGATTTTATTAAAGGGAGTATTGCACCAGATTTAGTGCCAGATAAACGAATTTCACACTATACGAAGGAGCAAGACAAAAACGATTTAGCAAAATCTCTACACAATAAAGTGGCAATCGACGAATTCTTAAAGAGAAATGAAATCAAAACGGATTATGATAAAGGTGTTTACCTTCATTTATTAACAGATTATCTGTTCTATAATGAATTTTTTGACGAAGAATATTTGAAACAGGAAGATGGCAAAAACTTTCGAAAAGACCTCTATTACAGTTATATTATTACCAATGAATATCTAAAAGGAAAATATGATACTAGTTATGGTGTTTTCCAAGAACAAATTGAACAGGAAATTCAACATAGCCAAAAAAGTGCAGATTACCAAAGGGAAAAACGACAAAACATTATTCCTTTTGACGCGTTAGACCAGTTTATCGATAAAGTATCTAAAACCGATTTGAAAAGTTATCACTTTTTTCAAATATAGATAAGGGGAAAGGGAGATAAAATATGTTATTTCAAAATATGCTTAATCTTATATCAGATAATGGGGCAGTTATAAATACTATATGCACAGTGTTCCTTGTAATTCCAGTAGTTAGCTTAATTATTGATAAAATAAAAAGTAAAAAGCCTAAAATATCAGTTAATTTTCAATTGGTTAGGAGTAGTTTGGCGTGTATTGTAATAGAAAATTATGGTGATGTTGCAGCAGAATTAAAATCTTTGACGATCAATGAGGAGTTTTTATTGGAATTAGATAAGAAATTAGCAAAGAAACTGCTTAGTCTAAAGAAAACAAGAATATATTTAGCACCCGGACAAAAATGGATTATAAATTTTGAAACCAATATATTTGATATAATTGAACATTTTGAGAGGAAAGAATGTAAAATTAAGTTTTTATTTTCCAGACCAGCTAAGAAATGGAATTACAAAGGTCAAAATGATATTAAATTTGATGAATATTCTCATTTTACGTTATATATTTCTGAATTAGGAGAAATAAATGATACTCTAAAGAAAATCAATAATACATTGAAAGAAATAGCAACTAATAGAATTACTGATAATGCCAAAACCACTACAGATATTAGTGATTTACAAGATGAATTTGTGAGAAAAAAGTCAGATAAAACATAAAATAAACTCACGAACCATAAAAGTTCGTGAGTTTATTTTATAGTGGAGCAGGTGAGGAGAATCGAACTCCCATCTCAACCTTGGGAAGGTCACATACTAACCATTGTACTACACTTGCATTCTAGTAACATTATATACTAGCCAAGTTTTTTCTGCAATCATTTTTGCAAAATTTACAGAGATTTCACTTCTTTGGATTGTGCCTTTTGTTTCAAGGCTACTCGTTTGGTTAAAAATGCGAGTAAATCCTCTGGCGTAAGTGCAAAATCTGATTGGACACTAGCAAGCAGTTCTTCCTTTTTCATTCCATTTTCCAATCTACGAATTAGTTCACCGCATTAGTTTGGCTTCTTCTGTTTCGGACATAGATGAAGAAAGAACAGTATCTTCGACATTGGTGTTTTTATCTGGCACCTGATAAGATGGTGTATCCCTATGTGGATAGAAAGTATTTGAACTTTTCGTGCAAGAGTGAACCTGTACTTGCTCAATAAGCAAAGGGAGCAAATGTGCCTTAACGCGAGAAAGTAGCATACGTTGGACAGCACTTTCGTCTTCATAATCTGCAAAGTTGTATTCAATATCGCCAGCCGTTTCAAACAGAAAGAGAAGAGCATCTGCTAAATAATCTTCAAAATCTCGCAAGGTACGGGTGTTTTTACACAAAGTATGAATATAGCGACGAATGGAATTAAAATGCACATCATACATTTCTTGAAAATATGAATGGGACATTTGTGTTTTGCCAATATAGAGTTGTTGATGGCTATTTAGAGCAGACAGATAGGCCTGTGTATGAACCTTGGCAATTCCATTTCCACCACTATGCATAACATATTGGATAAAATCTTCTGGCGAGATATGAAATTCTTGGCAGATAGCCGAGATTTCCTCCTCTGTATAAAAACGTTGCCTCTCAATTTTGCCAATTAAACTGATTGCTTCCTTTACTTGAGCGTCATGAAGATAGGTTTTGCTGTTCATATAACGCATATTTTGATAGCAAAAATAGTTAATGCCAAGCAAACGAGCGAATTGGTGTTGCGGAATTTTCGGGCAAAGGGAATAAAGGGATAAAAAATCCGCATATTGAATTTCTTGTCCAACATAAATTTTGCCAGTCTGGAATAAATCTTCTACGTACTGTTGTGCTTCTGCTGTAAAATCTTCTGGAGAGGCCTCCACAGGCTTCTCTATTTTACTTTGTAAGATAGGAGCACTTGCGGTAGGATCCGCTTTGATACGTTCTAAAGTTCCTAATGAAATTTTCTAGGATGTCTGCAAAAATGTAGAGTTCTAAATTTAAGTAATCTTGGTGAAGTTCCAAAAATCTAGCATAAGTAATTTTTTCTCCAGGTGTTAAATTGTACTTTTCCACTAAGAGAGGGAGAATGCTTTCTTTATCAAAACAATCTGTTAGAATTCTGGCTTTTCCACCATATTTCATTCCATAATAACTAGGTTCAGAAATGCCTAACAAAAATGCAAATTGGCGAGTAGAAATGTGCTCATAGCCTTGGCGTAATTCTTGAAATCTTGCATAAGTACATAATTCGCGAGGCTTTGCGTGGCAGCGTTGCATTAAATCTTGACGAATATTCTGTACTTCTTCCGGAGAAAGATTAGCAACCTGAATTGGTTTGGGTGGCATGTATGCCTTCAATATTTGCAAAGTTAAAATTTTTCCAGATTTAAGTCCAGAGAAATTGGACTTGGGAATTCCAAGAAGTTTGGCAAAAGCATATTGGCTAATATGTTGTAGACTAGGGTGCTTTTTTTTAGCAGTTTCAAAAAGGGAAAGAAAGGTAGGATAATCTATTTTGGCTCCAGGCGTAACAAGTTTTTCTTGCATAAGTGCTTCTGTCATTGCTTTGGCGGAATATCTACTTTTCAAAACAATAGTTGTACCAGCACGACGAAGATGGGGTAAAGAATTTTGAGAGATGTCTAAAAATCCACCAAATTTTACTTCTGTCATTTGGGGATAAATATTGGCATAATGGGTATAAAATTCCGAGAACTGGTCCAGCGTAATTTGCTGTCCTGGTTCAAAACGGCGAAGCGCCTCTTGAATAATTTCAGCTTTTAATTGTTTTTCGTAAGCAGGTATTAAGTCTTTTAAGAGGATGGTTCTTTGCCCTTTATTCTTGATATTATTGAAAGACGAAACAGGAATTCCTAGAAGATCTGCAAATTGATATTCTGGGATATGCGAATAACCAGAAGAATGAAGTTCGCAAAAGCGAGCATAATCTACTGGTTCTCCAATTTTAATCATTTTATTTTTTCGTAATTCATCAATTAAATCCTGTCTGGTCATAACATAATCATTTTACCATAGAACGGGGAAAAATGCAATTTGAGGAAGTGAAACAAAACTTGACTTTCCAAGGAAAAAAGTGCTATACTCATAAAAGAAGTGCAGGTATAATTTAGTGGTAAAATGCCATGCTTCCGACCTGGTCTCGCGAGTTCGATTCTCGCTACCTGCTCCACAAAACAGTAAATTTTATGATTTACTGTTTTTTTTATGCCTTTCTGTATCGCTAGAGAATAGCGAGTCATATTTGAAAATGGTTATTTTATTGTTAAAAGTTGAATTATAAGTTTTAGATTAGTTGGAAGCATAACTAATCTAAATTTCATATAACTATTTAGAAAAAAGTCTAAATAGTTGTTGACGGCGAGAAAACAAAATAGTATAATCTATTTAGATATATATCGAAACACTATCAATGAGGTGATTTGTTTGGGAATGTCAGAAACATTAAAAGCAATTAGTGATCCGGTAAGGAGAGAAATACTAGAATTATTAAAAGATGGAAGAAAAACAGCAGGAGAAATATCAAGTAGTTTTAATTTAACAGGAGCAACAGTGTCATATC
>CANSOY010000064.1 GCA_947648765.1 uncultured Clostridium sp. | reverse complement strand
GAAACGCTTCGCCAAAGTTCTTTCCTTTTCGGATGATATACGAGTCCGTCTGTTTTCCTTTCGTTAGCCATATGGTAGAGGGAAAGTCGATGGGGTCGCTGAAACGTAGTGCCACATGATACTGCGTTCCCGTCCCGTCAACACAGGTGAAGGCATCTCTGCCCGTGGTTTTCACGCGCAAAGGCGTTTTCAGCCCCAGCTTTTGCATAATGGAAACAAAAGTGTGCGGCGACCAGTTCTCGTTTTCTGTCCACTCTTCAATGAGAGTTTGGACTGTCTGGTCTTCGCAGATTAGTTGCCGTCCCGGTATTTTTTGCTGGGTGAAAAATTTTCCAAAAGACATATTACCTCCTAGTAGTTACTTTCCGAGGTTTTGTAACTTGTACCTTTTGTTACTCCTGGTACCAAGGATAAATTTTTACGTTTCCATTATATCACATTTTATGTAAATTTGCAAAAAATGGATTTTGGGCTACGAAAAAGGCACCAGGAGTTTTCACTCCCGGCACCTTTCCTTTGCTTGTTGGATTTACTGGACGTGCTGCCACAGTTCCGAAATCCGCATTTCTACCTGCTCCATCAACTGGGCAAGTTGCATATGCTTGACTTGGTCTGTGCCCGCATTTTCCATGACCACGTTACAGTTTTTCGTTTCCGCCGTAAAATAGATTTTGACGGTATCGCTTATGTAACGCCAGTTCCCATTCCGGCACACCAAATAGGTTTCGCCGTTTTCCAAGATGCCGTATTCCTGCATCTCACCGTTTTTGAGATAGACGAGGCTTCTGGTTTCTTCTTCTTTCTTGTCCTTGTCCGTGGTAACCACGTCCCGGTAGGCAACGATAATTTTGTCGCAAGCGCGGATGTCCTCCTCTGAAAATCCCAGAAGTTTGATTACTTCCTGATAGACCTTTTGGGCAGACACAGGCTTCTCTAAGCTAATCAGATAGTCCTCGATTGCCTCCGCGTTCCTCAGCACCTTTTTTTCGTCTTCCGAACCTTGCGGTTCGTTGATTTCTACCCGCAGTATCTTGGTATCTCCAAAATAAAGACTGCGGTGGCAAAAGAACTCGCAATAGAAACTCTCGAGCCTCTTGCCGTCCCTCTGAAGGAAGCGTCCCTTTTCTTGGATAATGGCTTTGCCAGGGGCATCCGACCGGCTCCATAACTCATACCGTTTGGTTTCTTCACCTTTGGTAATCCAGATCTCCGAACAGAAATCGAAGGCGTCGCCAAACCGGAGCGTTATCTGAACCGGTTCCTCCTTGCCCGCCACGCAGGTAAAGGAGAAGTTGTCCTTGTCCAAGTTGCTCAGGTGCAGATTGCCTTTTACCCCCATCCTTTCCAGAATATTCAGGAAAGTACTGAGTTTCCAGCCCTCGTTCTCCACCCACCGGATAATCAGTTCCCGCAGTTCCGTGCTGTCATAGCCAATTCGCCCTGGCAGCACATTCTCCGTTTTGGGTTCCGGTTCCGGTTTGGGCTTGAACAGTTTTTCAAGCAAGCTCATGTTACCTCCTAGTAGTTACTTTCCGAGGTTTTGTAACTCGTACCTTTTGTTGCTCCCGGTACCAAGGATAAATTTTTACTGCTCCATTATATCACAATTTATGTCAATTAGCAAGAAAAAGAGCCTTTTGGCTCTTTCCTTATTTCTCTTTCTCTACTTGGTAATGAATTTGTACAATTCCTTGTTGTTCTTGTTTCATTTGTTCTAATGTTAGTTTTTGCTCGATAAAATCTCCCTCAAATACACCAATTCCTTGGTTAAAGATAACGGGGTTATAGTTTAGGATTACTTTGTCGACTACGCCTGCTTGCAAAAATTGGTTATTGGTCTGGGCACCACCAGATACAAATAGTTTTGTCCAGTTCTTTTCTTGGCATTGTACCAAACATTCGTCAATGGAAGAACAAACAAAAACATTGTCCCAATCCACTGGTTTTTCTTTGCTTCGACTTAATAGGATAATGGGTATCTTTTTTAAGTCTTGCACATATTCTTCTCCCCATGTGCAGACACTTTCAAAGGTCTTTCGTCCCCAAATTAGAACATCTTGTTCTTGCAAGAATTCTAGCATAATTCCCCAGCCTCGTTCTAACAAAAAGCTCTCTTCTCCCTTTTCGTCTGCAATCTTTCCATCCACGGAACAAGCCATTTCAACGGTTACGATTAAATCTTTTTGGTTCATTGCTTTCCTCCTAAGACTTTGTGAATGGTGGCAAGAACTTCGTCATGCACCTTGCCATTGCTTACGATTGCACCGTCAATATCTCCATCATAGCGTTGGTCTTCTCCCCAAAAATTGGTTACTTTTCCGCCCGCTTCTTCGACAATGACTTTGGCTGCTGCAATATCACAATTTTTTCGGGTCGTTCCTGGGAAGATGGCTAGGCTAAACTCTCCACTTGCTACACACATACAAGCTCGAATAACACTTCCAACCGATACAAAATACGTCTTTTTCCCGAGTTCTTGTAAAAGTGCATAGACTGGATATTTGGCACTCGGCCACATATCAAAATTGGAAACACTTTGCATATCTTCTAAAGCATAGTCATTGACCATTATTTTTTTTCCATTTAAGTAAGCACCTTGTCCGTGGATTGCAGTGTACATCTTATCTAAAAATGGGTCGTAGACAACACCCACTTTTGAAACACCATCAACTACCAAAGCAAGCGAAAATACCGCAACTGGTACGTGTCTTGCATACATTGCCGTTCCATCTACTGGGTCGCATACCCATACATATTGACTTTTCCCAAATTGTTCTTCTTCCCCATCTACACAATGGGTTGGAAATGTTTCTTTCACACGTTCAATTAGATACGTGTTAATCTCTTTATCTGCAAGGGTTACAATGCTTCGATCTCCTTTGTAACTGGCTCCGTTATTTCCGTGAAAATATTGGAGCATAATTTTTCCCGCTTCTTTTGCAATTTCCTTTGCAAATTCTAAATATTCTTCCATCGCTCTCTCCTTTTTTTCGCATTATATCACATTTAGGAACAAGAAAAAAGAGTTTGTTTTCCAAACTCTTTTAACTTAACTAAATAACGCGATAAGCAAAATTTCTAAAATAATGACAACAATGGAAACGCTAGATAATACAATGGTTGCAATCGCTTTTCCTTTTTTCCTTGTTTTCAAGCCTTGTGATGCAAAATAGTAGTTTAAAATATATATAATTACGCCATAGGTTACACCAATGAAAGACAAAATAAGCCCTACAATGGATAGCCAAAATCCAATTTCACATAAAGTTTCTTGTCTTTTCATCGTTTCGTCTTGAAATGTATTGCTTTCTTCTTTCTTTTCTTCATAGATTGGTGCTCCTGTTTGTGTGTCATATCCTGTAATCTTTTTTTCTTCTGTTTTTTCTTCCATTACAGTTTCTCCTTTGTTTAATTTTTCAATTTCTTGGAATAAGGTTTGAATGGAATTACGATAACTCATAACCAATACATTGATACTCATCATTCCTTTTCCCTCAATATCCATATCACCAAACGCATTTTTTAACCAAGCATACACGGTTAAAGTATTTCCCTCAATCGTATAATTGAAGTATTTATACCCTACCATAGCATCTCCTGCTTTATAATAGGTTTCTCCTTTTTTCGTGATTGGTTTGAAACCATTAGCGTCCATATATTTTTGAACAACTTGTTTGGCTTGTTCTACCTCACAATTAAGTGTAAAATCATATTTACTTCTTGCCATAAAAATTACCCCCTTACTGCATAATATATCACAAAAATTTTATATCTTCCACTGGTGTTTTTTCAAGTCTACACAAATCTTATTTCGGAAAGTAACACCCTCGTTTTCCAGTAAATCTTTCTGGTCTTTCCACCCCGGCGAAATTCTGCCTTGGTGATTTACCACTCGATGGCAAGGAAAATCTCCATAACGGAAGGACATTTTCAGGGCTCTCCCCACTAATCTTGCATTTTTTGGCTTTCCAATAAGTCTTGCAATTTGCCCATAGGTTGCAACACAACCGAACTGGGATTTCTTCTACGACCGAATAGATTAGATTGGATAAATCTTCATTTAATACTTCGTTCATTTTTCCGAATTTCCTTCAATTTCTGCTTGCAAGCACTTTCCAACAAACTGCCAGCGATTTTGGATAAATTGCCCTTGTTTTACCAATTCGTCAATTTCCTCCCATGTTGCCCACTTTGCCTCTGATACTTCTTCTGGACGGAATTTCATTTCCGATACTGGGTAATCGCAATGCAACACATAAGCATGTATCCATACTGTTCCAGTTCTAAATTTGGTAACCAATTTTAATTGACTAGCATCAATGTCTATTCCAATCTCCTCTTTGGTTTCCCTTACAATGGTATCCACTGAATTTTCTCCTAATACAACAGAGCCACCTGTCATTGCCCACACATTTGGTTCTAGCCTTTTCATAGGCGACCTCTTTTGTATCAGGATTTTATTTTCACGGTTTATCATCCAAATATCTGACCCTAAATGGAAAAATCCTCGGTCAAAAACTTTTTGGTCATATTTTTCCATCACTTCGCCAGTTGGATTTCCGCTCTTTATCTAGCACTTCCCATAATTCCATTTGGTTTCACACCCTTTCTTGCTTTACTTATACCAAAACAAGTTATTTTCTGCAATAGATTTCTCCTAAAACTTTGAATTTTTGTTTTCATTAAAATCATGAATTTGGTGCATGAGTGCTTTTTGTTCATTGGTCAAGATAAATTCTGTATTGAGATAGGATAATATAGCAACTGTGTCATTGGGAAGATTTTGCTCTGTTACTTTCTTGTGATTATCGTATTCCCATTGATAGGATTTATGCTTGTTTTCTCGAATGGTTTGAATTATATCCTGGGGAATTCTCCTAAATTCTTCGTCTGGTAGATGTTTCAAAACCTCATCTACTTCAACCAATCTTTTCTCATAATCTATCATTTTTTCTCCTCATAACTCTGGCTCTACTTGTTTTTGTTTTAACTGTTCCAATAATTGCATAACAGCCGTTATCTCTTGTGTGGTTACTCCTGTTTTCTTATCGAGTAAAGCAAGCATTCCAGATGTAAGTGGAACTTCGCTCTGCATAGGTTCTTGATTTTTTAAGGAGAGGAGTAAATATTTCAATTCACTTTCAACTGGTATTCGATATTCTTGTCCTAATTCTATCCCCAGTTTTACTTTCTCATAAAAATCTTTGATGGCTTCTAGCATTTGTTCTTTGTCATTTTCTAATGTTACTAATCTTAAATATTCCGCCACAAATTCTTGTGATGGGGTTTCTTTCCAGACGGACTTTCGATATGCCGCATCGGTGTATATTCTAGGCACTTTATCCGTTGCTACTTGGGATATTCCAATCATTTTATGATGGGTTTCACGCATTTTCTCTAGTACAATATGGTAGAAATGCAAAAAATATGGACTATCTTCCTTTTGCAAATTTTCTAACTTTTGGATTTTATTATCCATAATTGAGATTTGTTCTCGTATTTCCTCTTTGCTTAATGGTGGTAAATCCTCTTGAAATCTATGCAGTACATATTTTTGAAGTTGCGCTAAAGAACCGTCTTTTGGATAGATAACCGCACCTTTTCCTAATATGGATAATGCCGCATTATCTTGATGTAGAAATTCATAGTCTGCCATTAGATATTCTTCTGCAATCGGCTTTTCAAAATATTCTATCTCAACTTCTCTACCATTACTGGTAACTAATTTTTTTCCTCTCACAATGTGATTTGGATTACTGTTATCCATGATAACATGTAAGTCAATATCTGACCCTTCCGAATTAAAACCAGTTAAACTACTACCATAAACAACAATTCCTAAAAAATGCTCATTTTCTCGATAGTTCATTTCTTCTGCAAATGTTTCTACTGCACGAAGCGTTGCTTCTGGAATTGGGACTGGTTCTATTTCAATCCCTTCTAAATTTATTTCTTCTGGTTTCGGTGCACTTCCATAATATCTGCTTTTGATTGGAACTCTATGATTGGCTTCATCAAATGCTACTTCTCTTTTTGCATACTGATAAAATTCCATTAACTGATTTCGTTTTTCTTGTTTCGTTTTTCCTGGATTGTGTATCAATTCAAAATACATTTGTAGAAATTCTGGTTCTGGAAGTTGGTCAATCGCAAACATGTCTTGATATTTTTTATCTTGGTATAACTTAAATCCCTTGTAAGTTTCTATTCTTGGTATTCCTTTATGTGCATGATAAAATCTGCGAAGCCTTTCAATGATTAAATGATATAAATGTTCAAAATAGTAACTGTATTCGCCTGGTTCTGCATATTTTTTTAGCCTTTCTAATCGATTATAGATTGTGGCTAATTCTTCTCTCGCCTTGTCGTCTGTCATTGGTGGGAGTTTATTTTTGAATTTACGGAGTACATATTCTTGTAAATCGTGCATAGCATGGTCTTTTTCATAGATAATATCTGCTTTTCCAACAATGGACAAAGAAGCATTACTTTGTGTTAAGAAATCGGTTTCAACACCAATGTGCACTTCTCTTATTGCTTTTTTGAAATACTCAATTCGTGCATCATCCACAACAGCATTTCCTCTTATGACTCGGTTTGGATTATCTCCATCCTCATAAATAATGAGTAAATCGATATCTGAATTTGCGTTGTTAAGTCCATATTTGCTACTACCATAAAACAAAATTCCTAGTACGTGTTCGTCTTGTGTATACTGTTCTGCTTCGACAAACTTTCGTATCACTTCATACGGTTCCACTTAATTTCTCCCCTTTGCCTTCTCTTTCCGTTATTTTATTGCCCATTATATCATCTGTGTGCTCTCTTTTCAACATTTTATGTAAATATCTCTTCTTTTTATTGCCAAAAACCTAGATTTATTATACACTGGTAGCAAATAAGGGAGGTATCTATGAAAAAAGTTGCCATATTCGGGTCTACTGGTTCAATCGGAACAAGTACCTTAAATGTCATTCGAGAAAATCCAGATTTATTTCGCGTTGTAACCTTAGTAGCAGGAAAAAATGTAACCAAATTAGTGGAGCAAATTGAGGAATTTCGTCCTCAAAATGTGTATATTACAAGTGAAGAAAATGCTAATTTATTGAAAGCAAAATTTCCAGACTTAGCCGTTTATTATGGAGAGGAAGGAATGGAAGCCATCTCCAATTTAACGGATTTTGATATTTCTGTATCTGCTTTAGTTGGTATTTCCGGCTTAAAGCCCACTTACAATATGATTAAACATGGAAAAACCGTAGCCTTAGCAAATAAAGAAGTATTAGTTACTGGTGGAAAGATTATTATGCAGACCGCAAAAGAAAGTGGTGCAAAATTGCTTACTGTGGACAGTGAACACAGTGCTATTATGCAGTGCTTAAATGGCGAAATTGAGAATAAGATTAGTAAAATACTTCTTACTGCATCTGGCGGTCCATTTTTTGATAAGAATATCTCGGATAGCATTACCGTGGAAGATGCACTAAATCACCCTACTTGGAATATGGGAAAGAAAGTTACCATCGACTCTTCTACCATGATGAACAAAGGCTTTGAAGTAATTGAAGCAAAATGGCTATTTGATGTTGAACCAAGCCAAATTGAAGTAGTTGTCCATCGCAAGAGTTTAGTCCATTCGATGGTTCAGTTTGAAGATGGAACCATTATGGCGAATATTGGACCGAAATCAATGCAAATTCCAATCGCATATGCTTTGAATTATCCAAAAAGATTACAGAACACCATCGAAAAACTGGATTTATTCCAGATTAAAGACCTCGTTTTTGAGAAACCAGACTTGCATAAATTCCAATGTCTATCTTTAGCATATACCGCAATCGAAAAGGGACATTGTTATCAAGTTATTTTGAATGCTGCCGACGAAGTTTTAGTAGACGCTTTTATCAACCAAAAGATAACTTATACACAAATTCCTTCTGGAATTGAAAAGGTTATGAATTTGTATGAGGAAAGGGCATTGTCTACCATTGACGAGATATTAGCATTTGATAAAGAAGTAAAAGAGAAGACTAGAGAACTAATTGGAAAAGGCTTTTAGGTACGCTGTTCTACTGGATACCTTACTAGATACTAAAGAAAAGTCAAAAGCCTTGTAACCTTTGTCTTTCAAAGGTTACAAGGCTTTTATTGTTTGGTGCAGATGGCCGGAATCGAACCGGCACGGTTTATTCAACCGCAGGATTTTAAGGGGTTAAAGTTCATTTATAGATACTTTTAACTATTACTTTTTATTGATAGTTAAAGATACTCCCAACTATATTAAAATCAGCACTTTCATTCATTTTTTATTTAAAAATTCAAAGATATTTAATTTTCTAAAAAATTTCAAAAATAAAATGATTTGTATACAAATTGTATACCGAATTTTAAAATCAAAAGCCAATTTCTTTAACATGAGAATAAAAATTGAAAGGATGATTTATGTATGAAAATTGAATACACAAAACAAGGAGATTATTATTTTCCAAATTTAGTACTATCACAAAATTTAAAAAATTTTGAAATTGGTAGATTTGGAAGAATGAGATTAAAATTTTTAAAAGAGCAGAAAAAATCAGAATATATTA
>CANSOY010000063.1 GCA_947648765.1 uncultured Clostridium sp. | reverse complement strand
GATTCGCTTTTATGCTGTCATATTGATTGGCGGGATGATAGCTGTTACCATATTGGGTGCACAAGCTGAATACCAAAGACTAATTGCACCAATCCTTTCAATCATAATATTGGTATGTGCTAGTTATCTTGAAAAAATTACAGAAAAAGAGAGTAAATAAAAAAGATAGACCAAAAAACAACAGGAGGAACAAAATTGTGAGTAGATTACTTTTAATTGATGGAAATAGTATCATGAACCGTGCTTTTTATGGGATTATGGGGTCTAAAATGCTAACTACGCCAGACGGAAGATATACGAATGCAGTTTACGGCTTTTTAGCCATCCTATTCAAGGTATTAGAAGACTTAAATCCAGAATATATCGGAGTAGCATTTGACCTAAAAGCGCCAACCGCAAGGCATAAAATGTATGAGGGGTATAAAGCAAACCGACATGGAATGCCAGACGAACTTGCTCAGCAAATGCCCATGATAAAGCAAATTTTGCGTCAAATGAATATTGAAATTGTAGAAAAAGAAGGCTACGAAGCGGATGATGTGCTTCGGAACCCTTGCAAAACGAGGGGAAAAAGAAGGTCTTTGTGTTACCATTCTTTCTGGGGACCGAGATACCTTCCAATTAACTTCGGACAAGATAACGGTTCGTATCCCAAGAACCAAAATGGGAAAAACAGAAGTAGAGGACTTTGATCGCCAAAAGGTGCTCGAAATTTACGGCGTAGAGCCTACTGGTATGATAGAAGTAAAAGGACTAATGGGAGATACTTCAGATAATATTCCAGGTGTTCCAGGGGTCGGCGAAAAAACGGCCCTTGGGTTAATCCAAGAACATGGAACTATTGACGCTATTTACCAAAAATTAGAAGAAGACCCAACTTGTATCAAAGGAAAACTAAAAGAAAAATTATTAGAGAACAAAGAACTTGCCTATTTATCAAAAACACTTGGAACCATTAATTTAGAGGTTCCAATCGAAGAAAGTATTCAAGATTTTGAACGACAAGAATGGAATAAAGAAGATGTGCTTGCTACTTTCCAAGAACTACGTTTTAATCGTTTTATTGATCGTTTTCAGTTGCGTTCTGAAAATGGACAAGCATTAGCACAACAAGAAGAGGCTTTTATCAGAAAAAAAATTGAAACAGCTAGCCAGCGAAAAGAATTGCAAGAAAAAATCCAAACCCAAAAAGAAATGACCTATTATCTTGCCAAAGAAAAAGATGGCGAATTAGTAGAAAACAGGATTGCGAAAAGACCAATTTCTTTGCATATCTGGGAGCCAAAAGAAAATATTGTCTACCAGGAAAAAATTCAAACGAATAAAGATTTAGCAGAGTGGAAAGAACTCTGGGAAGATGAAAAGATCCGAAAAAATGGGCAAGAATTAACGGAAGACTATGTATTTCTTAAAGAAAGAGGAATTTCTATACAAGGAATCGATTATGATATAGAAGTTGCAGCATATGACCTCAACCCATCTGGAGGAAAACAGAAAATAGAGGAACTTGCTGTTACGTATTTGAATTTAGATATTCATGCTTTTGAAACAGACGAGAAGCAAGAACAAGAAACACAAATGACGTTGTTTGCTACTGCACCAGAGGAAAAAGAGGAAGACTTGGGACAAAAAGAAGCCTTTGTGGCTTATGTAATTGGAAAATCAAAACCAGTTTTGTTGCAAAAACTTGAAGAAGATGAGATGCTTTCCTTATTCCAAGAAGTGGAAATGCCGCTTGTTTGTGTACTTGGTGAAATGCAATATAATGGAATGAAAGTCAATCGCGAAGTGCTCAATCAATTCGGCGATGAAATGAAACAAAAAATCGAGGAATTGACGAAAGAAATCTATGAGCAATGCGGAGAAGAGTTTAATATTAACTCGACCCAACAATTAGGAAAAATTCTGTTTGAAAAACTAAAATTGCCAGTGTATAAAAAGAATAAAACAGGCTATGCGACTGATGTAGAAGTATTGGAAAAACTCAAAAAAGAACACCCAGTAATTGAGTCAATCCTAGAATACCGAAGGGTGATGAAATTAAATTCTACCTATGTGGATGGGCTCATTCCATGTATCAATCCGGAAACAGGCAGAATTCACTCTTCTTTCCACCAAACCATTACAGCAACAGGAAGAATTAGTAGTACCGAACCAAATTTGCAAAATATTCCAACCAGAGAAGAACTTGGAAAAAATATCCGCAAAGCCTTTGTACCAGAAGAAGGATATGTATACATTGACGCAGATTATTCACAAATTGAACTTCGAGTGCTAGCTCATATTTCCGAAGACGAAACGATGATACAAGCCTTTTTACATGGAGAAGATATCCATAAGCAAGCAGCCTCCAAAGTGCTTGGTATTCCAATCGAAGAAGTAACCAAAGAGCAAAGGTCTTCTGCAAAAGCTGTAAACTTTGGAATTGTTTATGGAATTAGTGATTATGGCCTTTCGGAACAACTTGGCATTCCGGTCAAAGAAGCAAAAAAATATATTGAACAATATTTGGAGAAATATACAGGTATTCAAAAATTCATGGAAGATATTGTAGAAGTAGCCAAGGAAAAAGGCTATGTTGAAACGATGTTCCATCGTAGAAGATACATTCCAGAACTAAAATCCAATAACTACATGGTACGCCAATTTGGAGCAAGAGCAGCGATGAATACACCAATTCAAGGAACGGCAGCAGATATTATGAAACTGGCGATGATCCATGTTTACCAAGAACTAAAAGAAAAGAAAATGGACGCAAAACTCATTTTACAAGTACATGACGAGTTAATGATTGAATGTCGAGAAAGCCAGAAAGAAGAAGTAAAAGAAATATTGAAAAAAAGTATGGAAAATGTTATACTCTTAAAAGTACCATTGGAGGCAGATCTTTCCGAAGCAAACAGCTGGTACGATGCAAAATAACAAAAGATAGGAGCAATTTGAAATTGGGAAAACTCATTAAAATTGGAATGATTTTGATCCTACTTCTGACCAGTATTTGGGGGATAAAGGAAGTGGCATTAAAAATGAATTACCCGAAAAAATATGAAGAATATGTAGAGCAATATGCCAGAGAAAATGAGTTAGACCCACTACTTGTGTATGCCATTATTAAGGCAGAGAGCAATTTCAAGGCAGATGTTGTTTCTTCAAGCAAAGCGATTGGACTTATGCAATTACTAGAGTCAACGGCAAAGGAAAAAGCACAAAAAGAAGAAATCCCATTTGAATCAGCAGCAGATTTATATAATCCACAAAAAAATATCCAACTAGGTTGTGCGTATTTTGCAGAATTATTAGAAAATTACGATGGTAACTTAGCAATTGCGATTGCAGCATATAATGCAGGAATTGGAAAAGTAAACACATGGATACGTGAAGGAACCATCCAAAAGGATGGCTCAGATTTAGAGAATATTCCATACAAAGAAACCAATACCTATGTACGTAAAATTATACGAGATTATGAGATTTATCAAAAGATTTATCAAAAAGAAAATTGGAATACAAGAAAGAAAGATTTTCAGTTTATCAAAAGATTTATCAAAAAGAAAATTAGGAGGTAACAAAAATGGCAATTTTGGTAACAGGAGGAGCTGGCTATATTGGTAGCCATACTTGTGTAGAATTATTGAAAAAAGGTGAAAAGATCATTGTCGTAGATAATCTTTGCAATAGTCGAAAAGAAGTGATGGATATTATCCAAGAATTAACGGGAAAAGATTTTGCTTTTTATAAAGCAGACATTCAAGATAAAGTAGCAATCGAAAAAATCTTTCGAGAAAATCCAGATATTGAAAGTGTCATTCACTTTGCAGGGCTAAAAGCAGTAGGAGAGTCTGTAGCAAAACCACTCGAATATTACCAAAACAATGTCTATGGAACTTTGGTATTACTTGATGTAATGCGACAATTCGGTTGTAAAAAGATGATATTCAGTTCATCGGCAACTGTCTATGGAAATCCAGCATCTTTGCCAATCAAGGAAGATTTTCCATTATCCACAACAAATCCATATGGAACGACTAAACTCATGATTGAAATGATACTAAAAGATTTAGCGGTAGCAGACCCAACTTGGAGTATTGTGCTACTTCGCTATTTCAATCCAATTGGTGCACACGAGTCAGGAAGACTTGGAGAAGTACCAAATGGTATTCCCAATAATCTAATGCCATATGTAACACAAGTAGCAGTAGGAAGATTAGAAGAACTTAAAGTGTTAGGACATGATTATCCAACCCCAGATGGGACTGGAGTAAGGGATTTTATTCATGTCGTAGATTTAGCAAATGGACATGTAAAAGCACTTGCCAAATTAAGAAATGAAAATGGTGTCCACATTTATAACTTAGGAACTGGAAATGGCTATTCTGTTTTAGAAATTGTCAAAACCTTTGAAAGGGTTAATGGAGTACCAGTCAAATACCGTTTAGCGGACCGTAGACCTGGAGATATCCCGGCATGCTATGCAGACCCAACGAAAGCGAAAGAAGAGCTTGGCTGGGTAGCAGAAAAGAATTTAGAAGATATGTGCCGAGATTCTTGGAATTTTACCAAAAACTATAAATTTTAGAGAAATAAGGGAAATGATATGAAGAAAGAAGAAATCAAAAAAGTAATTTTTAAGATAATTGTTATTTTATGTATTTCTTTATTCTTAGAAATCTTTCTTTTCAATATGAGGAGTTTTCGATTGGTGGGCAAGAACTACCAATCGAAAACTGTTTCCATCGAAGATTGTGAAGTAGTAGGAATAGAGAAACGAACCGGAGAAAAAGGAGAAGCACTTTACGAAGTAACATCAGATATGCCCATCATTAAGATACCAAACATTAACCAAGAAGTGGGAACTTTGTACTGGAATGTTCAGCGAGTAGACGACATTCACTCTTTTTCCTTTCGTACTTTTTTTTCGGATGAAACTTCCGAAAACTTGCGAGAACTACCAACCAAAACAATCAATTCCAGAGTCTATTCAACCCGATTTGTTTCACTCCGTTTAACAGGAGATGCGAAACAGATTAACTTAAACCTCAATGTACCAAAAGGAACTTTATTTGTTCTAAATGGATTTGAACTAAATAAGTCAATCCCATTTGATTTTCAAATGTTCCGACTAATTACTATTTTCTTAATTATTTGGGGAATTTATGAACTTTTTCATGCAAAAGTGCTTCAAGAAAAAATTGATTTCAAACAAAAGAAACAATTAATCATTACCATTGGAATGACTTGTGTCATTTGTCTTTTGTTTGCACAATATACCATACAGGCAATGCCAAACACTTCTCTTTTGGCAGAAAAAGAAGGAGAAGGAATACGACATACGTATATCTATGAAGTAGAATATACAAAAGCCTTAGCACAAGGCAGTTTGAAGCTTCTGATAGAACCAGAAGAAACGTTGCTAAATTTAGAAAATCCGTATGATGAAACAGCAAGAATTGCAGCGGGATTTGACCAGATTTATGACCATGTGTATTACCAAGGAAACTACTATGTATATTTCTCCATTCTACCACAACTCATTTTAGTACCATTCCATCTGCTAACTGGGCAATATCTCAACTCATTATGGCTCATTATTGTATTTGCAGTGCTTGGCATTATTAGTACAGTACAACTGACGAAAAAGATATTTGCTTATTGGTTTCCAGAAACAAAATTTGGACATTTCTTGTTAGCCACATTACTCATGCTATTTGCCAATTCCTTGCTCTATACAGCAGCAACACCAGCCGTGTATGAACTAGTTGCTGTACTAGGATATTGGCTAGTTATTGGAGGAATGAACCAAATTTTAGGGGCATTTACGACCGAAAAAGGAAAAGTCTTTTATGGAAAACTAGCAATTGGATGCTTAATGCTAGCCTACAGTGTATCGGCAAGGCCAAATTTACTGTTGATTTCCTTATTCGTATTACCAATTTTTATTCGCTATTTTATTTCCTTCTGGAAAAAGCGAAAGGAAAACAAGAAAGACTTAGTAAAATATGTACTTGCCATTTTCATCCCGTATCTTGCTATTGGTATAACCTTAATGGTATTAAATTTTGTTCGTTTTGATTCGATTACAGAATTTGGGGCAAGATACCAACTAACTTCTAATGATATGGAAAAACTAGGCTACCGTGTGGAAACGATTCCAATTGGAATTTGGCACTATTTCTTCAATCCAGCAGATATTAGTACCGAGTTTCCGTTTATTAACACAAGACCGAATACACCAGAATATATGGGCTTTTATGGCTCCGGATTTGCTGGAGTTGGCATCTTCTTACTGATGCCAATCAGCATTTTGGTCTTTTTCTTACCAACCCTAAGAAAACACATCCAAGAAAAATACGCAGGACTATGGTGGCTTCTCCTAGATGCAATTATAGTAGCAGTCATCTCAGCGATTAGTGTAACCTTGGTAGGAGCCAGTTACAATCGATATTCATTAGACTTCATTTGGCTGATGGTTGTAGCAGGTATCTGTATGATGGAGATTGTATGGCAAATAGCGGAAAAAGAGGAATTATTAGAAAAGATTGCAAGAGGCATTTTTACGGTTTTAACACTGGTTACCATTTGCATTTCACTAGGAATTTCCCTTCGTTCGGAGTCCAGATATTTTGAACGAATTTATCCAATTGACTATATGAAATTACGACATAGTATTTGTTTTTGGGAATAACTCAAAAAGGATATGGAAGGCGAAAGCCAGAAGTATCCTTTTTCTCTTGCGATTTCTCGACAAAAAGTATATAATTTAGCATAGGAGAAAAAATATGGAGAAAATACGGATTTACCATCGGAAAATTTGCGCCTTTTCACAAAGGGCATGAATTTGTAATTGAAACAGCATTAAAACAAACGGATCAACTCTATGTAATTGTGAACCAAGCAGAAGAGATAGAAATACCAATCGAAGAAAGAGCCAAGTGGATTCAAGAGAAATACCCACAAGTCCATATTATCTATGGCTATCATCCACCAAAGCAATATGGAATGGATGACGAAAGTGTCAAGGTTCAAATTGATTATTTAAAAGACTTAACCAAAGAAATCCATCCCACCCATTTCTTTAGCAGTGAGCCATATGGCGCAAAGGTTTCACAATATATGCAAGTAGAAAATTGCCAAGTAGACCCAGAACGAAAAAATGTGCCAATTAGTGCAACCAAAATTCGTCAGAATTTAGAAGCAAATAAAAAGTATGTAGAACCTAAAGTATATGAACAAATCAAGTTTCAATTTGAGAACAAAGGAGAAAAATTATGTTAAGAACACGTACAAAAGTAGGGATTGGAATAGGAATTCTAATTTTTCTTATTATTTTTGCAATTTATACAAGAGTGGTAGACACCAAACGAGTAGAACAGGGAGAAAAGCCAATGTTTTGTATGCAAATGGCAGAAGTAGCAGATGGCGGAAGCAAGATATATATTGGACTTGGGTATAAAGTGATTGCATACAACCAAAAGAACGGCTATCAAGGAATGGTGATTGGAGGATGGAATTTGGAATATGATGCAGATTATGAGGTCAGTCAATTCCCAATTCTTACTGCACAAGCAAAATCGCCAGACGGACAACCAATTCAAAATGAAACCGAAAATACCTTGTATGTGGTAAGTGTTCACCAAAAGGCAGAACATACTATCTTGGTAAAAGCAAGTTCAAACCTAGAAGATTTTAAGGGAATGGAATATGAGATAGAAACCGAAGAAACCATAACCAAGGAAGATGTGAAAATAGATTGGCTTACCTTACAAGGAAAAGCAGAAGCAAGTACAGAAGACCCATTTGCGGTAGCAATTGTAACGATAACAAAGAAGGAAAAAGAAATTAGCAAAAAGAAAATAGATTTTGTTGCAAATATAATACAGGGATAAAAATATTTTGAAAAATTTAGTTTATAGGCTATGATGTAGTCAAAAAGCAAAACCATCAGATAAAAGAGAAAGGACAGAGGGATGCACAAATGAACCGAAAAATTAAATTTGTACTAAGTTGTATTATTGGAATTTGTATTTTAATTGGCATTAGTTTTGGCTTTGACTTTTATCGTGTGAAAGAAGGGAAAGCGCCTTTATTTTGCTTAAAGACAGTAGACAATACCAAAACAGGAGGCGGTATCCAAGAATTTGTTGGGGTTGGGTATAAAGTGATTCGTTTTAATGAACTCATTGGGTGGACCAGAGATGATATCCGCTATTACAAGCAAAACAAAATTGGAACTTGGTTTATGAAAGTAGAGGACTTTAACCAAGAAATCGAAGAAGAAAAGAGAAAAATAGATAAAGAAAATAATCAATTTGTGCCATTGGAGGAAGTACCGCAAGATTATGACTTAGAACAGGCTATTTTTGATGGCTGTTTCATTCAAAATAAGCAAGGCGTGTATCATGTAGAGGAACTGGACGAGTTTGGCAGTTTTGTGGGAATGAAACAGAAATTTATTGTTCGAATGGTAACCTTCACGAAAGAAGGAGATATGCTTTTACAAGATATTACTTACTTACCAGAACAAAAAATATTTCAAATTCGAGAAGACCATACAAGAGATCGAAACTGCAATCCAGGGGACAGACGTATTCTAGAAAAAACGTACTCAGCAGACGAATACATCATCCGAACAGAATTAAACGAAAACGAGCAAGTAGTATTTGCCATGTATCGAAAAGAGGGCGATAAA
>CANSOY010000062.1 GCA_947648765.1 uncultured Clostridium sp. | reverse complement strand
CAGGGATTTCATCACGATTTAGCCCTAATTTTTCGATGGCTTTTTTCTCGGTTGGCATACCGTGAGTATCATAGCCTGGAATATATGGGGTATAGAACCCTTTTAGGTTTTTGTATCTGACAATTGTATCTTTTAATACTTTGTTTAAGGCGTGACCTAAATGGATCTCTCCATTGGCATACGGTGGTCCATCATGTAAAACAAATGGCTCTTTTCCTTCATTTTTCTTGAGCATTTTTTCATAAAGTCCTTTTTCCAATACATCTTCTAAAATCTTTGGCTCTTTTTCTGGCAAATTTCCTCTCATTTGGAAATCTGTTTGTGGTAGGTTTAATGTCTGTCCATAATCCTTTTTTTCTTCCATATTCTTCTCTCCTTTACTTTCTCGAATTACGCAAAAAAACCATTCCATCCTGTTATAGGACGAAATGGCTAGAATTCCGCGGTACCACCTAGATTAAAAGATTTCTCTTTTCCCTCTCTTCTTTTAACGCAAGAATACGGTATCTTCTACTTTGGTTCAAAGATACAGCTAAAAGGTGATAATTGATTGGTTATTTTTCTGCCAAAATCTCAGCTTGTTTCTTTTTGGCTCTCTGTCGATTTTACCCAGTCAATCTTGTCCTTCTGATTCGCTTTTTTATATGTGGCTTATTTTATCACGTTTTTTCCGTAAGTTCAATACTTTTTTTGAAATTTTACTGTGGTACAAAACCGTTGATGGTATTTTCAACAAATCCTTGTACATGATTTCCTAACGTATTTTGTTCATATTCTATCTCATTTTGTGTTAGATGTACAGACTTTTTTGTGGTATCAAAAATCCCACCATCTTTAATGGCTACTGTAACAGTAACGGTTAGCAAAATTACCATAACAATAATTGCTACGACTAGTGCTGTCATTGTTATTCCTGATTGGTTTCTCATGATTATCTCCTTTATTTTCTCATTTCCATATTCCTAGTATATTTTACCAAATTTTTCACAAAATATCAAGATAATTGATATGGTTTTTCCAAATTTTATGTAATTGTTATATTCTTGTTACGTTTTTGTCATATTATTTCATACTAATATGGATATCTTCTACCTCTGCTTTCAACTCACGAGAAACAATATTCTGTATTTGTGCAATCTGCTCATCCGTTAGTTTTTCGGCTTTTACAACCACGCTAATGCTATCTACATTGACAAATAGGATAACTTCCTCAAAACCTTTGGTTTGAATTAAATTCTCAGTAATCATTACTGCATTTTTTTCTTGATTTAATTTTTGGATTTCTTCCCCTGCAATGCTTTTCTGTTCTGTTGTCATTTGTGCATTTTCTAAGATTTTTTGGTATGTTTCCAAACTTGCTGCATACATTTTATCTCGCTCCAGTCTAGATTTTGTAAAATATTCATTTGGATTAACCTTAACTGGCTTTTCTTCTTGGCTACTAGTTTCAACGCTTATTGCATTTGCTACAAAGTTAGTCTCTGATTCCTCTTCCACTGTTGCTGTGCTACTGACAAAAGTAGCGTCTCCAATACTTGCCATTTCTTCTGCATCAAGCATTTTTCCAGTTGTGATGGCTTCCTTAGTCGTTTGTCCGGAATAGTTGAGATAACCGAACAGCAATTAGCATAATCGCTGCTACACCTAAGAAAATCTGTCCTTTTCCTCTCCAGTTTATGTTCATATCTCTTCTCTCCTTCCCTATTTCATTTCAAAAACTTGTATTTTGTTGGAACTGAGCCCTGTTGCTGCTTCAACTGCTTGAATAATGTTGGCTTTCACCTCAATATCTTGGGCTCCTTTTGCGGTAATAATAGCACCTTCCATTTTGGGAAGTTTCGTGGTTTGCAAGACTGGTGTTTTCGTGCTTCCGTTTTCTTCAAAAACCACCTCTTTGCTTGCATCTCGCTCTGTTTTCTGTCCATCTGAAGTAACCGTTTCTTTCTCTTGTTCATTATATAGCGGTACAATCTGATTGGTTTCAGAATAGGTAATGAGCACTTTCACATCATCAATTCCACTCATTTTTTTCAAAATTTCTTCTAATCTTTTTTCCAATGTATTCTCTTGGATAGATATGCTATCCTCTGGTAGATTAGAACTTGTTTGGGCTAATTTTACGTTATTATCTCGTGGTAAAGACTGTTTGCTTGTATCTTTTTTCCAAATGACATTGATACAAATGACAGTAATCACTAATATCACAAGGAAGACAATTAAATTTTCTCTTTTTCTTTTTGGATTTCCTTCTTTTCCGTTCGAGTAATAACTTCACTTTTTCTTTCCACATGAGCCTTTACCTCTCTTTCCTTTCGATTATAATCTGATCTTTTGCTAACCCATATTCTTCTGCTAGTAGTTCTTTCAGCATATTTTCTTCTCCTTTGCTAACGGGCATTGCCTGAATTTTGACTTCTTTTTTCTCTAGCTCTTGTATCTGGATTTGCGTTATTTCATAAGTTCCATCTTGTTTGGTTTGCAAAATAATATCTCCTGCTAGGTATCCTTTCTCTGTTAGTGTACCTCGTATGGCTTTTTCTAGTTCTTTTTCATAGATTTCCGCTATATTTCCGCCAGATAAATCTGCATGAGTTTGTTTCGTGAGTCCTTGTTCCGCTAACATATTTTCGAGTGAAAAATGCTTCCAACTTTCTTTTTGAAAAAGTCCTGCAATGGGCGAAAAGATAGCAAAAACCAAGTAAATTTCAATCACTGTTTTGACATATTTCTTACTTGCATTTTCCGGCAAAATGAGTTCTATAAGCACACATAAGATAACAGCAAGTACAATTTGGTTAATCCAATCTTGAAACCATTCCATTTCATTTCTCCTATCGATACATCAGTCCAGCATTTGAAATTTTAATGACTAAAGCAACCCCAATTAACAGCATCACGGAAATACTACACAAAATGCCAAGTAACACTTGAAAAGTCTTTCCCATTTGCTCCAGTAATTTGGTAATGGCTTCATCTGCAATCGGTTGGCAGATAGCAGCAGTCAGATAATACAGTGCCATTAAAATCGTCAATTTGAGAATGGGACCAATGCAAATACCAAGAATAACAAGAAAGCCAACAATTCCAACTGCATTTTTCAAAATAGAACTACAACCAAGCACCGTATCGACTGCATCTCCTAAGATTTTTCCCACGACTGGTACAAAAGAGCTAACCGCTGCTTTTGTGGTCTTTGCTGTGACACCGTCCACACTACTCGTTAGGCTCCCTTCCAAGGAAACTAGTCCCACAAACAACGTAAGGACGACTCCTAAAATCCAGGTAGCAGAACTGTGAAAAAATTTAGCAAGTTTGTCCACTTGTACACGTTTGTTCAAGTGGCTTACTAGAATAAGAACGGTGGAGGCTAAAATCAGTGGTAGCACAATGTATTCCATTAAGTTTCCAATGATAGTAATTAAATAAAGTAAGATTGGTTCTAACATACCAGCACTTGCAAACGAGCCAGTTGTTACTAGTAGCGTGATTAAAATAGGGATTAGGCAATCCATAAATCCAACTAGGTTTTCAACCGCTTCTTTGACCATTCCAATAATTTGCGTAAAACTGGTTAAAATTAGAGTTGCAATCAGCAAATACTGGGCATAGTATGCAACTTTTCCAATGCCATGGTTTTCTAGTCCTTCTGTAAAGCTTCTTAAAATGCTATGTATCACAATGATAATGATAATATTGAGAATGAGAGAAATGTTGTCCAAAACCTCTTCTCCCAATTTATGAATAATTCCCTGGATAATACTTTCATTGTCCACTTTTCCAGTAATGGCATCTGTTAAAATTTGATTAAAGTCTAAATCGCCATAAATATCCTTGGTGTACTGTTTTCCTTCTTCTAAAAAATCTCGAATTCCCAATTGCTCCATTTGTGTATCCAGTACTTCTTCTTGGGAAACTGCTTGTCCTTCTTCTGTTGCATATGAGATTTCTGGAAAAATTACAAAGAGCAAAATTAGGATTCCGAGGACAATTTTCCTCACTTTTTTCATTGGTTCTCCTTATGGTAATAGGGTGGTAATGGTTTCCACTAGATTCGTTAGGATTGGAACTGATAACGATATGACTAATACCTTTCCTGCTAAGTCAATTTTACTAGCAATCGCGCTTTCTCCTGCGTCTTTGGCAATACTTACTGCAAACTCTGTTAGAATAGCAATTCCTGTTATCTTTAATAGAATCAACAAAAACTGCGAATGGAAATTGGATTTATTGGCTAGGTTTTGAAGGAGTTCTACAATGCTCGCCATTTTTCCAATAACCATGGAAAACAATAGCACACCTGCTGCTAGCGATAAATACAAGGCAAATTCTGGGCGATATTGTTTGAGCAAAATCACTAGAACCGTTGCAATTAAACCAACTCCTACAATTTTTACAATCTCCAATTGGTACTCCTTTCGTTATAGTCCAAAAATGGTTCTAACGCTTTCAAATAATGTGCTAATTTCTTTAATGACCATACTTAATACAATTACAAGTCCAGCCAAGGTTGTCATCATGGCTTGATCTTCTCTTCCTGCTCTTACCAGTACTTGGTGAAGCACCGCAACTAATATTCCAATGGCTGCAATCTTAAATAGTAAATCAATATTCACAAAAGGCCTCCCTCTTTGGTATTAACCCAGTAAAATGCAAATGGCAAGTCCGGATATAATGCCAAGTGATTGATACATTTTTCCATTTTTCATTTTCTTCTTGCGAGCATCTTCTGCCTGCTCGTCCAGAAGCAAATTGGTCAACTCAATTTCTTTGACTTGCCCTTCCACGTCCGTCTTTCCAAGCATTTTACCAAAAGCTCTTAGCATTTCCATATCTTCTTCCACTAAATTTGTTTTGCTACTCACTAGGCTTTCATTCCAAGCATTGCTCGCAGTGGTGTATACCATATGGTCTGCTGCTTGTCCGGAATAGCAGAGAAATATTTCTGGTTTGGGCTTGTCTTGCGACCGTTTCAAAAATATGAGCAATGGGTTCTTTGGTTAGTTTCATTTTGGTTTCTAGGATTGTCATAGCAAGTCTTAAGTCTTTTAACTCTTTCAATCGCTCTCGATATTTTTTGGCATACAGAAAGCCAATTCCAGAACTTGTTAGTACAATACAAGCAAGTAAAATCAATTTTAATTCAAGCATTTTTTTCTCCCTCTTTGTACATATATATGCTTGTCCTTTCTTTTTTAGAACTATTTTCACACAAGTTTTCAATGCTTCTATCCTTGCGAATGGACAAAATATTATGGAATATTTTATGTTCCATAAGGCGTTTTAATTCTGGATTATGTTGCAATTCTTCGATGGTTTCAGCATGGGCTGTAAAAATGCCTTGCACGCCTGAATGAACCGCATGCAAAATGGCTTCTACATCGTCTTTGGAGCCAATTTCGTCTGCTGCAATAATTTGTGGTGCCATAGAGCGAATGAGTAGTTTCATTCCCACTGCTTTTGGCACATGGTCTAACACATCGGTACGAAGTCCCACCTCTTTTTGCGGAATGCCACGGCTCATGGCAGCAATTTCCCCTCGTTCGTCAATCACACCAATATTGGATCCGTTCCACCCCAATGTTGGTACACCTGTACTTAGATTTCGGATTAAATCGCGAAGTAGTGTTGTTTTTCCTCTTCCTGGTGGAGAAAGAATAAGGGTATTCCAAATTTGCGTTTCGTCACGAATGACCCATGGCAAAACAGACAAACTACAATCCTTCACTTCTCTTGCCACACGAATATTCATACTGGAGATATATGCTAGATGGGATATCGTTCCACTGGTTTCCACTGCATTTCCGGTAATGCCGACACGGTCGCCACTGGGAAGAATAACATAGCCTTGGCAAATTTGTTCTTGGTAGGAATAGATAGAGTTTTGGCACATTCTTTCCAAGGTTTCTTGCATTTCTTCACTCGTCATACGTACTTCGAGTATCATTTCTTTTTGCGGAATACGGATAATTACTGGTAAATTAACACGCAGGCGGACTTCCTCTATGGTGTGTGGCAGAAACAGATTTCCGCAAATGTTCCTGTATTCTTTTGGGTAAATATTTTATCCACGTACTCATAAGCATTTCTCCTTTGTTTGAGGCATAAAAAAAGAGCCTATATTATATATATATGCTCTTTTCGTTTGCTTTATGACTTCTTTTATTCTTCCCAGTTATGGTACACATTGGCTACATCATCTAAATCGTCTAGGTTGTCTAATAGTTTTTGCATTCTTTCTGCACCTTTTTCGTCTAATGAGATGTAGGTAGATGGTATCATTTGCACTTCTGCCTCTAAAAATTCTAAGCCTTCTTTTTCTAATGCTTCACGAACTGCTGAAAAATCTTCTGGGGCAGTGGTAATCTCGTAACATTCTTCGTCTGCTTGGAAGTCTTCTGCTCCATTATCGATAGCCAGAAGCATTAAATCTTCTTCCGATAAATTGGTAGTGGTTTTGTCAATTACAATCACACCTTTTTTGCTGAATAGATACGATACACATCCTGTAGTTCCTAAGTTTCCACCTGCTTTATCAAAAACATGACGTACATCTGCAGCCGTACGATTACGGTTATCTGTGCTTGCTTCTACAATAACAGCCACTCCGTTTGGACCATAGCCTTCGTATACAACTTCTTCATAACTTTCAGTATTTCCTGCACCAGATGCTTTTTTGATGGCATTGGTAATGGTATCATTTGGCATATTGTTAGCCTTACATTTTGCAATAACATCTTTTAATTTGGAGTTTCCCGCTGGGTCAGGACCACCTTGTTTTACTGCAATTAACAACTCTCTTCCTAATTTGGTAAATACTTTTCCTCTTGCAGCATCTGCTTTTCCTTTTTTGGCTGCAATATTATGCCATTTACTATGTCCTGACATGGTTAATTCCTCCTTTATTTTTGAACTTGTTATATTTTACCACATTTTTTGTCGTTTGTGTAGCCCTATCTTCGGTTTTTTCAATTTTCTTACCAATTCTCCATTACTTTTCCTTCTACAACTGCTTTTTGGATTTCTTCCTTTTCTTTTTTTAAGCGAATGAAAATGGAATAGCCAGATGGTTGCACAATTTCTAAATTGGTACGCCCCTCTATTTTATTTTGGTAAATAGCAGTCGCTAGGCTACCACTACCGCACGCTGTTTCATAATACAAAGTATCAATGGTTTTTACCCAAATAACGGGATTGATTTTCGTTTTTCCATTTTCGGTTTCCAATAAAATAATGCCGACTGCATTTTCCTTGGTTTCAAATTCTTTCATGCTTTCTTTTAATTCTGCTTTTGCTTGTTCTTCCGCTTCTTGTAAGCGTTTTATCTTTTCTTTTGCATCTTGCTCCTTTACAACAGCTAGCAGGATGCCATCTAGTTTTACCAAGTTGAATTTACCGTTTCGTTTCGATTAAGTTCTCCATTGTTTGTCCAATTTGCATTTCTGCATATACCTCTTTTTCTGGGGTAATTCCACCTAGTATCTTACCTGAAAATCCAGAAACTTCTAATTCTATCTCTCCTGGCTGTCCTGCTAGGTACTGCCAAATGGCACATCTGGTTGCATTGACGCAAAACTCTCCACCTGCCATTTCAAGTCTTTTCTTTGTGGTCGCCAAAAAACCAACTTGTTCTACTTCTGGATTTTCGTTTAAGATACTAGCATTGATTTGTTGTCTTTCTTCTTTTGTATATTCATTTCCGAGCACAAGTGCTGTTTGGTTTCCTCCCGGATTTAAGATTTTGTATGTTACTTCCTTTTGATTGATTTTCATTGTTTTCATAACGTTCTCCTTTCGATTTATGAAGTTACAGAATTTTTGACACAAAAAAGACTATTGATATTTTTTCTCCTACCAATAGTCCTTCTTTTCTCTTTCTAAACTATTTCGTAGGCACAGATTTTAGCCTGTTCCTACGCATATTTTGCGACGGTTACAGGCTCCTACGATGATGATATACTTGGTTCAAAAATGTTTGTAACTTCATAATTCTTTCCTTTTTTTGTGTTTTTGAATATGGTTATTTTATCCTATTTTTTGCTATCTGTCAAATTAGTCTACTTGTGTTTTCCAGTTTTCGTCTGCATTTGCTTGAAAGTACATTTCAATTTGTGCTAAATTACATTTTTCTTCTGCTAATTTGGGTAACGCGTCTAAGGAAAAATATTTCGTTTCTGTTGTTTCAATATTGGGAACAAATTGTCCTCCTGTTTTCTCACACAGAAGAAACACCTTACAAATTCCATATGGACGCATTGGTTGATTATGTCGTTTATAGTCTTGTAACGCAATCACTCGCTTGATTTTAACATCAAGACCTGCTTCTTCTTTTACTTCTTTTTTCGTATTGGACGCCACAGACTCAAGCACATCAATCCAGCCACCTGGCAATGCCCATGTTCCGTTTTTCTCATGCACTAATAGGATTTTTCCGTCTTCAAAAATAGCGGCACGGCAATCCATTTTTGGTGTTTGGTAACCCGTTTCATTGCAAAATAACTGGGTTACTTTTTCTTCTGAAATTCCAGTTTTATGGGCTAACATTTGACTGCTGATTTTCCTTAATTGCTGATATCTTTCTTGGTCATAAACATCCTTACAATAGGCTAATCCATTTTGTGCAATGCTTTGAATTTCCATTGCCCAAGTTAGCCATGGTTCTAATGGTTCCATTCTAAGCCTCTTTTTTGGTTTCTTTATCTTCGCGGTCGTGTTTTTTTATAATAAAAGTTAGCACAAATAAAAAGCCAACAAAGACAATTGTTCCAAAACCAACACCCAAACAAATAACAAAAGAAAATTTATAAAAAACAGAAAATATAATATCTACAACGGC
>CANSOY010000061.1 GCA_947648765.1 uncultured Clostridium sp. | reverse complement strand
GTATGGATTTATAAAGGTGAAGTTCTTCCATCAAAGAAAGTTAAAGTGGAAGGAGGAGAAGCATAATGCCACTAATGCCTAAAAGAACAAAATATAGAAAACAACAAAAAGGTAGAGTAAGAGGAAAAGCAACCAGAGGAAATGAAGTAACATACGGAGAATATGGCTTACAAGCACAAGATGCTGCCTTCATTACATCCAACCAAATTGAAGCAGCCCGTGTTGCAATGACTCGTTATATTAAAAGAGGTGGAAAGGTTTGGATTAAAATCTTCCCAGATAAACCAATTACAAAGAAACCAGCTGAAACTCGTATGGGTAAAGGTAAAGGAGCCGTAGAATACTGGGTAGCAGTTGTAAAACCAGGTAGAGTAATGTTTGAAATCGCAGGTGTTCCAGAAGATTTAGCAAAAGAAGCATTAAGACTTGCTGCAAACAAACTATCTGTTAAGTGCAAATTTGTAAAAAAGGAAACTGAAATAGGTGGTGATAATGATGAAGATTAGTAAAATAAACGAAATGTCTTCACCAGATTTAACCAAGGAATTAGAAGAACTAAAAAAAGAGCTATTCAAACTAAGATTTAGTTTAGCAACAAACGGTTTAGATAATCCAATGAAGATTAAAGAAGTGAAAAAAGACATTGCAAGAATTAAAACTGTTTTAAGACAAAGAGAATTAGCAGATGCTAAGAAATAGTATTTGAGAAAGGAGATTACCATAATGGAAGAAAGAAATCTTCGTAAAGTTATGATTGGAACTGTAGTATCTGACAAAATGGATAAAACAGTTGTTGTAGCAGTTCAAACAAGCGAAAAACATAAAACCTATGGTAAAGTTCAAAAAAGAACCTATAAATTAAAAGCGCATGACGAAAACAACGAATGCCAAAATGGCGATAAAGTAAAAGTTATGGAAACAAGACCTCTATCAAAAGATAAAAGATGGAGAGTCGTAGAAATTGTAGAAAAAGCAATTATAAAATAAGAAGGAGGTACTCACAATGGTACAGCAACAATCAATCTTAAAAGTAGCTGATAACACAGGTGCAAAAGAAATTATGTGTATTCGATGCCTTGGTGGTTCCTATAGAAAATATGCCGGAGTAGGAGATGTAATCGTTGCCTCTGTTAAAACTGCTCAACCAGGTGGAATGGTAAAAAAAGGCGATGTTGTAAAAGCAGTTATCGTTCGTACCAAAAAGCCAATTCGTAGAGCAGATGGATCTTATCTAAGATTTGATGAAAACGCAGCCGTTATTATCAGAGAAGATAAAACTCCAAGAGGAACTCGTATATTTGGACCAGTTGCAAGAGAATTAAGAGATAAAGATTATATGAAAATATTATCTTTAGCACCAGAAGTTTTATAAGATTAAAAATCGAAATAGACTCATCAAAACTTTGAAAAGAAGAGGTGAAAATAAAAATGTTAAAAGTTAAAAAAGGCGATACCGTTCAAGTTTTATCTGGAAATGACAAAACCAAAACGGGTGAAGTTTTACAAGTAATACCAAAAACAGAGAAAATTATCGTAAAAGGTGTAAATATTCGCAAAAAACACGTAAAACCTAGAAAGCAAGGAGAGGAAAGTGGAATTATTCCAGTCGAATGTCCAATCCATATGAGCAAAGTAAATGTTGTTTGCCCAAAATGCGGAAAAGCTACAAGAGTTGGATTCAAAGTAGAAAAAGACGAAAAGGTTCGTGTATGTAAAAAATGTGGTGAGATCATCAAATAGAAAGGAGGTCTAGCATTAGACATGGAAATATTAAAAGAGCAATATGAAAAAGAAATTGTTCCAGCAATGATGAAAAAATTTAACTATAAGTCAGTCATGGAAGTTCCAAAACTAGACAAAATAGTAATCAATATCGGATTAGGCGACGTAAAAGATAATCCAAAATCATTAGAGAATGCAATGAATGATATTACAATCATTACCGGTCAAAAACCAATCGTTACCAAATCAAAAAAAGCGATTGCAGCATTCAAACTAAGAGCAGGAGTAAATGTAGGTTGTAAAGTTACCTTAAGAAAAGGTAAAATGTATGACTTCGCTTACAAACTATTCAACGTAGCGCTTCCTAGAGTAAGAGATTTTAGAGGAGTGTCAGCTAATTCTTTTGATGGAAGAGGAAATTATTCAATGGGAATTAAAGAACAACTTATTTTCCCAGAAATCGAATATGACAAAATTGACCAATTAAGAGGAATGGATATTATATTCGTAACAACAGCAAAATCAGACGAAGAAGCCAAAGAACTATTAACTCTATTAGGAATGCCTTTCAAAAATTAAGTTAGGAGGATAAGGAAAAAGTATGGCTAAAAAATCATTAAAAGTAAAACAACAAAGACCACAAAAATTCCAAACAAGAGAATATAACCGTTGCAAAATTTGTGGAAGACCACACGCATATATTAGAAAATTCGGAATCTGCCGTGTATGTTTTCGTGAATTAGCACACAAGGGCGAAATCCCTGGTGTCAAGAAAGCAAGTTGGTAGGAAAGCCTGAATGAAAACAAAAAGAAGGAGGGAAAAAAGTTGAATATTACTGACCCAATAGCAGATATGCTAACAAGAATTAGAAATGCAAATAGTTCAAAACATAAAACAGTTGATGTACCAGCATCCAATATGAAAAAAGCAATAGCAGATATCTTATTAAGAGAAGGATATATCAAGTCAAGTGAAGTAATAGAAGATGGAACACAAGGTATCATCCGCATTACTTTGAAATATGACGAAAAAGGTGCAAGAGTAATCGATGGCTTAAAGAGAATTAGTAAGCCAGGATTAAGAGTATATGCATCCAAAGATGAATTACCAAAAGTATTAAATGGACTAGGAATTGCCCTAATTTCTACATCAAAAGGAATTAAAACAGATAAAGAAGCAAGAGAAGAAGGCCTTGGTGGAGAAGTTTTAGCATATGTTTGGTAATCTGAAGCAATTAGAGCAAAAAGGAGGGAAAACAAAATGTCAAGAATAGGAAATATGCCTATTACTGTTCCAGCAGGAGTCGAAGTTACACTAAACGGAAACCACATTAGTGTAAAAGGACCAAAAGGAACATTAGAAAAAGATCTACATAAAAATATGCAAGTAACACTTGAAAATAATGTTATTACTGTCAAAAGACCTGATGATGAACCTGCTAACAAGAGTTTACATGGATTAACAAGAACTTTAATCCATAACATGATTGAAGGCGTTATGAACGAGTTCAAAAGAGAATTAGAAATCAATGGTGTAGGTTACAGAGCGCAAAAGAAAGGAAACAACCTTTTAATGAATTTAGGATACTCTCATCCAGTTGAGATGGAAGCACCTCAAGGCATTACTTTTGATGTTCCAACACCAAACCAAATTATTGTAAGAGGTATTGATAAAGAATTAGTTGGCGAAGTAGCAGCTGTTATCCGTACCAAGAGACCACCTGAAGTTTACCGTGGAAAAGGTATCAAATATGTAGAAGAACATATTAGACGTAAAGAAGGTAAAGCAGGTAAGAAATAATAGATTGAAAGAAAGGAGTAATTGGAAATGGTTACGAAAATCAATCGTAAAGAACAAAGAGAAAGAAGACATAGAAGAGTTCGTACCAAAGTTAGTGGTACAGCAGAATGTCCAAGATTATGTGTATATAGAAGTAATAGTAACTTGTTTGTTCAAATCATTGATGATGTTGCAGGAAAAACATTAGTAGCAGCATCAACCTTAGACAAAGAAGTAAAAACAAAACACGCTAATAAAGAAGCAGCAAAAGAAGTTGGCGCTCTTATCGCAAAAAGAGCAAAAGACAAAAAAATCAAGACTGTTGTTTACGACAGAGGCGGATATATTTATCACGGTGTTGTAAAAGAACTAGCAGAAGCTGCAAGAGAAGGCGGATTAGAATTCTAAAATATGAAAAAGAAGGAGGCTTGGAGAAAAGTGCAAACAGAAAATACATCAGAATTAAAAGAGAAAGTTGTAGCAATCAACAGAGTTGCTAAAGTTGTAAAAGGTGGTAGAACTTTTCGTTTTAGTGCTGTCGTAGTTGTTGGCGACGAAAACGGACACGTAGGTGTAGGAAATGGTAAGGCTTCAGAAGTTCCAGATGCAATCAAAAAAGCAATCGAAGAAGCAAAAAAGAGCCTTGTTGAAGTTCCAGTTGTTGGAACCACAATTCCTCATGAATTCGTTGGTGAATTCGGAAGCGCAAAAGTTATGCTTAAACCAGCAGCAGAAGGTACTGGAATTATCGCTGGTGGTAGTGTAAGACCTGTTCTTGAACTTGCAGGATACAGAGATATCCGTACCAAAATCATTGGTACAAACAATCCAAGAAACGTTGTATATGCTACAATCGAAGGATTGAAGAAAATGCAAACCGTAGAACAAGTTGCGAAAAAAAGAGGAAAGAAAGTAGAAGAGATTTTATAATTTGAAGCAAAGGAGGCGAATGTTATACCATGAAATTAGACGAATTAAAACCAGCACAAAAAGGTAAAACAAGAACAAGAGTAGGACGTGGAATTGGTTCTGGTCTAGGAAAAACTTCTGGTAGAGGTCATAAAGGTCAAAAAGCAAGATCTGGTGGCGGCGTAAGAAGAGGTTTTGAAGGAGGTCAAACCCCACTCTATAGAAGATTACCAAAAAGAGGATTTACCAATATTCATGCGAAAAACTATACAGAAGTAACTTTAACGATGCTTAACAAGAGTGAAGCAACTGAAGTTACAGCAGAAACATTACTAAAAGAAGGAATTATTGGAAAAATTGGTGATGGTATCGTAGTTCTTGCAACAGGTAATTTAGAGAAAAAATTAACCGTTAAAGCTGTAAGATTCACAAAAGCGGCACAAGAAAAAATTGAAGCTTTAGGTGGAAAGACAGAGGTGATCTAATTGTTTAATACGATAAAGAATGCCTTAAAAACGCCAGAGGTAAGAAAGAAATTATTATATACTTTATTACTAATTGTGATCTTTCGTTTAGGCTGTTTTATTACAGTTCCAGGCGTAAATACCATCGCATTATCCGAATATATGGCAAGTTCAAGTAATGGCATTGCAGGACTTATCAATATGATATCTGGAGGTGCTTTCTCAAGACTTTCCATTTTTGCGATGTCGATTACACCATATATTACAGCATCCATTGTTATTCAACTACTTGCTATGGTTATTCCATCTTTAGAAAGAATGGTAAAAGAAGGTGGAGAAGAAGGAAGAACAAAGATGAATAAATATACCAAGTTATTATCCGTTCTTCTTGCCTTAATTGAAGGTCTTGGTCTATATTTGACCTACCGTAGCCTATTTGTTGATACAGGCGTGCTAACAGGAGCATTAGTTGTTCTATCTTTAATGGCAGGTACAGCGTTACTCATCTGGCTTGGTGAACAAATTACAACCAAAGGAATTGGAAATGGTATTTCCATCATTATCTTTGTTGGTATTATTTCTGGTTTACCAAAGTCCATCACATCGATTGTAACAAATGTTATCTTCCAAGGAGGAGCAATTAGTACAATTGGTATTTTAATTGCATTAGGAATTATCTTAGGTTCTATTCTTTTAATTGCAGCAGTTGTATTTGTACAACAAGCAGAAAGAAAAGTACCAGTACAATATTCCAAGAAAGTTGTCGGAAGAAAAATGGTAGGTGCGCAAAATACACACATTCCATTGAAACTTGCAATGGCTGGTGTTATGCCAATTATCTTTGCATCTTCTTTCATGACTTTCCCAGCAATGATAATTCAAATGTTTGTTAGCGATATTGAAACACAAACTGGATTTTTATCCATGTTATATAAATTCTCAATCGCAACATCAACAGCAAATGTACCAATCGGTTACACAATCGCAAATGCTCTTGTATACTTATTACTAATTGTTGGATTTACGTTCTTCTATACGTATGCAACATTCAATCCAGCAGAAGTATCAAGCAATATTAAGAAAAACGGTGGTTTTATTCCAGGTATTCGTGCTGGAAAACCAACGACAGATTATCTATCTTCCATCATATCAAAATTAACATGGTTTGGAGGAATTTATCTAGCAATTATTGCTATCCTACCAATGCTAATCCGTTTTACGAACTTAGTAGACTTAGCATTTGGTGGAACATCCATATTGATCGTTGTTGGAGTTGCTTTAGAAACTATACAACAGTTAGAATCTCAACTTGTCATGAGACATTATAAGGGATTTTTAGAGTAATAACCAAAAACCAAGAGAATGAAGAGAGAAGGGAGATTAGAAGATAAATTCTATCTCCTTATCCTTTTTCTATCCTAAAAATCAAAGGAGGAATTGACATGAATATTGTCATGTTAGGAGGACCAGGTGCAGGAAAAGGAACAGCAAGTGCTGAATTATCCAAAGTATTTGGTATCCCTCATATTTCAACAGGGGACATTTTTCGTGAGGCAATGAAAAATGGAACAGAACTCGGAAAAACAGTACAAGATTATATGAACCGAGGCGTACTCGTTCCAGACGAAATCGTAAATGCGATTGTAAAAGAAAGAATTGCACAAAATGATTGTGATAAGGGAGTTATCTTAGATGGTTTCCCTCGTACCAGAATGCAAGCCATTGCATTACAAGAAATGTTAAATGAAACTGGAAAGAAACTCGATGCTGCCATTGAATTATCCATTCCAGATGAAGACATTGTAAAAAGAATTACGGGAAGAAGAGTTTGTAGCAACAAAGAGTGTGGAGCAATCTATAACATTGTAACAAGACCACCACAAGAAGAAGGAAAATGTGATGTATGTGGTTCTGTTTTAGCAACTAGAAAAGACGATAATGCAGAAACTGTACAAATTCGATTAGAAGAATATCACAAAAATGCAGAAGATTTGATTACATACTACAAAGAAGAAAAACAATTAAAATCCATTTATCCAAGTATTTATGATGAAAACTCGCTTGCTAAAATCGTAGAAGAAGTAAAAGAATACTTAGGAAAATAGTTCAAAGAAAGAAGGAAGCAATTTGGTAACCATCAAATCGAAGAAAGAAATTGAACAAATGAAAGAGGCCTGTCGTATCACAGGGCTTTTATATCGAGAAATCGAAAAAGTAATCAGACCAGGGATGACCACCCTTGAACTTGACCGTTATGCAGAACAAGTCATTCGCAAAAATGGTGGAGTTCCAGCCCAAAAAGGTTATCCAAGTGGCGTAAAAGGGGTACCAAACTTTCCAGCAACCTTATGTGTTTCCATCAATGATGAGGTAATCCATGGAATTCCGTCAAGCAAAACCGTTTTACACGACGGAGATGTGGTTAGCATTGATTGTGTGGTATGGAAAGATGGCTTTCACGGTGATGCTGCTAGAACTTTTTTAGTAGGAAAAGGCTCGGACGAAGATAAAAAACTAATTGAAGTAACCAAACAAGCCTTTTTTGAAGGAATCAAACAAGCAAAAGTAGGAAATCGTATTGGCGATATTTCTAGCACCATTGGAAAATTTGTGGAAAGCCACGGCTATTCTGTTGTCCGCGAGTTTCAAGGACATGGAATTGGAAGAGAAATGCACGAAGATCCAGGGATTCCAAATTACGGAAAACCAGGTAGAGGGCTAAGGCTTGAACCAGGCATGACACTAGCCATTGAACCAATGGTAATCGCAGGAAGAAAAGATATTTTGCAATTAGATGACGGCTGGACGATTATAACCGAAGATGGAACCAATGCGGCTCATTATGAAAATACAATTTTAATTACAGAAAAAGAGCCAGAAATATTGACATTATAATATTTTTATAATATAATAGATACGCTATTGCTAAAATAGCACAATTTTAGGTTATTGATGAAAAATCAATAGGAGGAAAACATGTCAAAAGAGGATGTTATTGAGGTAGAAGGTACTGTAATTGAAACATTACCAAATACAAATTTCAAAGTTGAACTTGAAAATGGACATCAAATTTTAGCTCATATCTCTGGCAAGTTAAGAATGAACTATATTAAGATTTTACCAGGAGATAAAGTAAAAGTAGAATTATCACCATATGACTTAACAAGAGGAAGAATTACTTGGAGAGCAAAATAATAAATTGTAAAAAACAAAAAGATAAGAAAGATTTTAGGGAGGTGCAAGTAGCATGAAAGTAAGACCATCAGTAAAGAAAATATGCGAAAAATGCAAAGTAATCAAAAGAAATGGTGTTATCAGAGTAATTTGTGAAAATCCAAAACATAAACAAAGACAAGGATAACCAAAAATGAAAAAACAAAGATATTAACACAAGTCTAGAAAGCGGCTGTTGAGCGAAAGTGCTCAATGTTAGATTTGTGTTTATATATATGTCTTAATAAATATTACTGATTGGTCCTGAACCAATGCATTTCACCTTTAATATGAATAAGACAAAACAAAAAAAGGAAAAAAGAAAACTATTTGGAGGTGCAAAAATAATGGCTCGTATTGCAGGAGTAGATTTACCTAGAGAAAAAAGAGTTGAAATTGGATTAACTTATATTTATGGAATCGGTTTATCCAGTTCGCAAAAAATCTTAGCAAATGCTGGAGTTAATCCAGACATTCGTGTAAAGGATCTTACAGACGACGATGTACAAGCAATTCGTAAAGCTATGGATGGTTACAAGGTAGAAGGTGACCTAAGAAGAGAAGTTTCTTTGAATATTAAGAGACTAACTGAAATTGGTTGCTACCGTGGACTAAGACATAGAAGAGGTCTTCCAGTAAGAGGACAAAGAACAAAGACAAATGCTCGTACTAGAAAAGGTCCAAAGAAAATCGTTAGCAAGAGCAAAAAATAATTGAGGAGGTAGAACTTAAATGGCTACAAAGAATGTAACAAGAAAGACTACAACTAGAAGAAGAGATAGAAAAAATATTGAAAAAGGAATGGCCCATATTCATTCTAGTTTTAATAATACAATCGTTACAATTACAGATGTTCAAGGTAATGCAATATCTTGGGCAAGTGCTGGAGAACTTGGTTTCAAAGGTTCTCGTAAAAGCACGCCATTTGCAGCTGGCGAAGCAGCAGAAACTGCAGCAAAAGCAGCAATGGAACATGGCTTAAAAACAGTTGATGTTTTCGTAAAAGGACCAGGTTCTGGTCGTGAAGCAGCAATTCGTTCTTTACAATCTGCTGGATTAGAAATTAGTAGCATTAAAGATGTTACACCTATTCCACACAATGGTTGTAGACCACCAAAAAGAAGAAGAGTATAGAATTTTAAGGAAGGTGAAATAGAAAAATGGCAAGATATAAAGATGAACAATGCCGTATTTGTCGTAGAGAAGGACAAAAGTTATTCTTAAAAGGTTCTAGATGCTATTCAGACAAATGCAGTATCTCAAGAAGAAATTATGCGCCAGGACAAAATGGTCAAA